>JAJIYR010000087.1 GCA_020881085.1 Rickettsia endosymbiont of Bryobia graminum
AACAATAATGCACTATTGAAAGCTGGAGAAATTGCTAATGTAATAATCAATACATAGTAAGGAGACAATATTTTCTTGAAAAGTTGATATAATACAGCCGAGTTAAATGTTGGTAATAGAAAAAGAATGCACCAGTCATTGGAATATCTCACTCCAGAACAGGTGTATTTTACAAAAATTATTGAGTAAAATTATAATACAATTTATATCTCATAAATCTTAATTTTTAGTCTAGACAAATTCGACCACCTCAACCACATTACTTTTTTTATCTTTATTTTATAACCTAATTATACCATGTTAATTCTATATTGAAAGATAATTAGTATTACCTCCTGGTTTACGTAAAGATGTTATGAATTATATTTCTTGTTATGAGTCAACCTGTGATTCTGCTGCGAAAGCTTGTAAGAAATTTACTTCTTTAGGATATAAAGTTAAGGAGATTAAAGGTGGCTTTGAGCAATGGCAAGAATATAAATTACTAGTTGAAAGATAAAAAAGAAATCAATTTGATATTATAAACTGATTCAGAAATTTAAAATCCTCTGCTTCAAAAAGAAAAATAGAAGGTAAATTTATTTTAGCAGTGAAGTTATTATCGTGACTTACCTTTAACATAACGCTGAGTTGTATAGTATTCTGTTCTTGAGTAATACGTGTTTTAAGTAAATTAACAATTTCCTCTAATTCAGAATGATTTTGAGGGTAAAGTTTCATTTCTAATTTTTGTTCATTTACTAATTCATCAAAAGTAGCAAAGCTTTTGGCAATTAATCTTACCCCTCCTGCATCTTTGAATAGATCACAGTGAGCGACTACTGAACTTTGGACATCAAGCAAATAAACATAATTCTTTAGGACTTCTTCACTATAAATAGTTAGTTCAAAAATTCCAAATTGATCAGATAATTGTAAAGTTATAAATCTTCCTCTAGCTGACATTCGAGAATCTTTCTTTTGTATTACACCAGCTATTTTTATTTGACTAGATCCATTTGGTATATCTCCATGTAGATCAAGAGAAGTCATAATATTAAGTGAGGATAATAAATCATGATATCGTGATAAGGGATGTGAAGTGATAAATAAGCCTAATACTTCGAACTCATAGAATGAAGTATCGGCAAGATTAAGCTCGTCCGGTTTAACTAATACATCTTTACTTATAGAATTGACTTTAATTAAACTAAATTGATTAGACTCTTTCTCCACATGATATGATGATGCATAAGCTAGTAATTTAGGAATACTTAACAATAATTGATTACGATTATTATTTAATTCATCAAAACAACTGGCTTTAATAAGATTTTCTAACAATTTTCTATTAATAGATTTTAATGGCAAACGTTCCATAAAATCTATAATAGTTTTAAATTTTCCATTTTTTATTCGTTCTTCTTCTAGTATCTTACCAAAATTAACAGTAACGCTTTTAATTGCTCCTAGAGCGTAAGATATAGATTTTACCCCATTGTCATTTATAATATTAAAGTAACCGGTAGAAATATTGATATTTGGCGGAATGATAGCAATATTATTATCTCTTGCTTCCTGTATAAATAAATTAATTTTATCGTGGTTATTTAATTCAAGATTTAGGAAAGCTACTAAAAATTCAGTTAAGAAATTTGCCTTAAGATAGGCTGTTTGATAAGATATTACTCCGTATGCAGAAGCATGGGCTTTGTTAAAACCATAACCAGCAAATTTTGCTACTGTAGCAAAAATAGACTGGGCTTGAGCTTTAGAGATATTATTTGCTATAGCGCCTTTAACAAAAATTTCTTCTTGTTCTTCCATCTCAGACTTGATCTTTTTACCCATGGCTCTACGTAGTAGATCTGCGCCTCCTAAAGTATAATTAGCAATTGTTTTGGCAATTTCTAATACTTGCTCTTGGTAAATTACTACACCATGCGTTTCTTCTAGAATAGGTTTAAGCATCTCATGTAAGTAGTCAGGCTGTTCTAAACCATGTTTACAGGCAATATAGGTTGGAATATTATCCATAGGACCTGGTCTATATAAAGCTCCTAAGGCTATAATATCCTGGATAGAGTCAGGTTTTAAACGTTTTAAAGCGGATTCCATCCCTCCACTTTCAAACTGGAATACGCCTGCTGATTTACCTGCGCAAAGCATCTCAAAAGTTTTTTTATCGTCAAATGTCATATTACTAAAATCAACATTAATGCCTTGCTTTTTTAGTAATTCTATACATTTGGTGATAAGAGTAAGCGTTTGTAATCCTAAGAAATCGAATTTAATTAAGCCTGCTATTTCTGCATATTTCATTGAATATTGGACGATTAGCATCTCAGAATTCTGATCTTTATAGACAGGAACGATCTCTACTAAATCTTTACCTGCTATAACAATTCCTGCTGCATGGGTTGAAGCATGTCTGTGCAATCCCTCAAGCACTAAAGATGTATCTAATACTTGTTTTATTAAATCTTCTTGTCCTTCTAAATTATATAATCCCTTACCATGAGAAGCTGAATTAAGCTCCTTTACTTCTTTGATCGCTTGATTTAATGTAACTGGTGTAACGGCGTTAAATGGTACTAGCTCAGTTAAATATTCTGCATATTTATAAGGTAGTCCTAAGACCCTGGAAACGTCTTTGATTACAGCTTTTGCCTGCATCTTACCAAAGGTTATAATCTGACCGACTTTATTATCTCCATATTTAGAACGTACATAGCTAATTACTTCTTCTCGTCGTTCTTGACAGAAGTCGATATCAAAATCCGGCATTGAGATACGTTCTGGATTTAAGAATCGTTCAAATAATAGACCAAATTTTAGTGGATCAAGATCGGTAATTAATAGACACCAAGCAACTACTGACCCAGCCCCTGAACCTCTACCAGGGCCAACCATAATATCTTGTTTTTTACACCATTTTATGAAGTCAGATACTATTAAGAAGTAACCAGAGAAATCCATTCGGCAGATAATGCCTAATTCATAATTAAGACGCTCAAAATATTGTTGTTTAATAGTTTCATGTTGATCTTCAGGGATATTTTCAGACTTAAATTTAGTCTCTAATCGTGCTAATAATCCGAGTTCTGATTCTTTTTTTATTAGGTGTTCTTCGTCAATATCTGCACTTGAGAAACTTGGTAGCATCGGAGGATTAGAATGAGCCATAAAAGAGCATCTCTGAGCTAAATTTATGGTATTTTCTAGTGCTTCAGGTAAGTCCTTAAAAAGTTCTGTCATCTCCTTTGATGACTTAAAATAGCAACCGGTACTTACTGTTTTACGATCTTCTACTTCTTTAGGCACGCCAGCTGAGATGCACAATAATACATCGTGGGCATCATGCATGCTAATATCACTAAATAACACCCTATTAGTAGCAACTATAGGGATTCTAAGGTCAATTGCTATTTTTATGTAACTTTCTTCTATAGAGTGCTCTTGAGCTAAATTATGCCGCATTATTTCAAAATAAAAACGATCACCAAAAATGCTTTTTAACTTCTTTGTCCAATAAAGAGCTATATCCTCTTGTTTAGCAATTAAGCTCTTGCCAATAATTCCATCAATATAGCAAGATAAGATTATTAGCCCTTCGTTATATTTTTGTAAATCTTCAAAACTGATATGGTTACAGATTTTTCGATCATTTTTAGTGAAACTAGTACTAATCAATTGCAGTAAATTTTTATAACCTATTTCATCTTTAGCTATCAAAAAAATTTCAGAAAATTCCTTGTTGTCAAAGGTAATATTGGCAATAGCTCCATTAATAGCTTGTACTCCAGCTTTAGAGCTAGCGAGGGCAAATTCTAGTGAACCAAATAAATTACCCTTATCTGCTAAACAAACTGCTGGCATTTTGTGGGTATGGGCTAATTCAACTATTTTATCAATTGTTAAGGCACTTTCTAGGAAAGAGTATGAACTTTGAGTTCTTAAGTGAACAAAATTATATTTCATCAGACATACCGATACAATAATATTTAAATCCTAAATTTTTCATTTTTGCTAGATCGAGAATATTTCTGAGATCAATAATTATAGGTAATTTATCTTGTTTACTTATTGTTTCCCAATCTAGATCTTTAAATTCTTGCCATTCTGTAGCAATTATTATTATGGAACTATTTTGACAGGTTCTGAGGGCTGAATCTGCAAAATTAATGTTTTTATAATTGAAATTTTCTAAATATTTTTTAGTATGGTTATTACCCATAGGATCATAAGTACTAATTGATATTCCTTTATCAAGGAGAATTTTGATAATTTCAATGGCAGGGCTAAATCTAATATCATCTGTACCAGCTTTAAAAGTTAATCCTAGAATAGATAAAGCTTGGGTATCTATAGAATTATTTTTCATTATATGAAAAATTCTCTCTACTATATCATAAGATCTTTGGCTATTGCTCTCTATAACGGAATTAACGATTTTACAATCTACTTGATAATTTTTAGCTATTTGCTTAAGAGCAAGAAGATCTTTGGGGAAGCATGAGCCACCAAAGCCAGGACCTGCGCTTAAAAATTCTTTGTCTATTCTTTTATCAAGTCCCATAGCAGAGGATAAATCTTTAACATTAGCTCCTATTTTTTCACATAAATTTGCCATTTCATTAATAAAAGCGATCTTTGTTGCTAGAAATGAATTAGAAGCATATTTACTAAGCTCAGAAGTTACTAAATCAGTTATTATTAAACTAATATTCTTATTAGTTAATGGTAGATAGATTTTTCGTAATAACTCTTCCGTGAATTTACTATTGATACCAATTAATATTCTATCAGGATTTAAAAAATCATTTACTGCGCTACCTTCCCTAAGAAATTCAGGGTTTGATGCAATAGGAAAATTATAATTCTTTTCTTTCAAATAATTAATAACTTGGTTGCAAGTTGTTGGGGGTACAGTTGATTTAATAACAATTAAACAATCACTTTTTATCCATGGACATAGATTGTCTATGGCTGAAAAAATATAAGATAAATCAGCTTCTCCTGAAGGAAGTGGAGGAGTGCCTACAGTTATAAATACAGCATCTGAGTTTTGTAATTCTTGGTTGTATGTATCTGTAAATTTTAATTTGCCAGATTGAACAGATTCTAATAAATATTTATCTAATTCAGGTTCATAAATCGGCAAAATACCGCTTTTAAGTTTAGTAATTTTTGAGTTGTCATTGTCTAGACAGATTACATTATGACCTAAGTAACTTAGCATTACTCCTGAGACTAATCCAACGTAACCAGTACCTATAAAAGTAATATTCATAAATAATTAAATACTATTAATTTAAGAGTTATTTTAATGCTGGATAAGTAAAAAGCAAAATATGAAGTAAAATAAAAGTAATCCCCGCCGCAAGCAGCGGGGTATTTTAGAAGAAAGCTAGCTGATGATCCTCATGCAGTTTCTTATATTCCTTGCCTTGGTTTTTTACGTATTTTCCTATCATATTCTCATTTCCATGCTTACCT
>JAJIYR010000088.1 GCA_020881085.1 Rickettsia endosymbiont of Bryobia graminum
ATACCATTTGGTTCTTGTAATTACATACAGACGAAAAATATTTACTGATGGTAGCTTTTGATATTTTCAAGAACTTTTGAAGCAGGTATCGGAAAATATACCTGAGTTGTAATTATTGACGATAAATCATGATACAGACAACATTCATATACATCTGTCAATACCACCAAAGGTAAAAGTTAGCGATGTGGTGAGGACAATAAAATCTATAACTGGTGGATTATTAAAAAAGAAGTTTGAATATATGAGGAAAGCTTATTGGAGAATTGATGGGATTTGGTCAGATGGATATTTCGTCTCACTGTTGGAATCAATGAGCATGTAATCAAACGGTATATAGAACATCAGGGGCAGGAAGATATGGGGCAAGCGCAGCTTGTACTCGACCTTTAGCTCGACACAGATACCACGGGGCTTGCCCCGTGGAGCGTTCACTGAGGTAGAAAATATAATAAATTTTTTTGTTATTATTTAGCTTACTTCTCTATTAATTTCTATCTTTTTAGAGTAAAGCATAAATGGTATTATTGATACTTTGTATTAAAACTTATGAATTCTGAGAATAATATCATTTCCTATTTACGAAATAATCAGCTGGCATCTTATTGGCTAAAAAATGGTATAACTGCTCTAGCTTTAGCTGGTATTTATTCAATTATTCTAGTATTCTTGCGTACACCACTATTAAGTAGTTTATTTTCTAATACAGAGATTTTTAAGTCTAGCCTAGTCATTCATGTTAATTTATCAATTTTAGTTTGGTTATTATCTGTAACTGCTGCTATTTGGAGTTATGCCGCTCCAACTTCTAATTATAATTTTACTTTTGTAATATTAGCCTTTTTAGGTACGGTATTAATAGCTTTAGCACCTCTCTGTGGGCAAAATTTTCCAGTAATGAATAATTATATTCCAATGCTGGAGAATATTATATTTATTCTTGGGATCAGTTTATTCGGTATAGCAGTGTTATTATTTGCTTGTTTACGATTATATTACATTTATTTTAATAAAAGTAATAATTACTCCGATAAGCTAATTAATATAACCATTGCCTCTACAACCACTTTATATATTTTAGTGTGGTTATGTTTTTTATTGTCTTATCTACAATTACAAGTGGTGATTAATTTTACTCCAATTGGTATAGAATATTTTTATGAATTACTTTTTTGGAGTGGAGGTCATTTATTACAATTTATTTATACTCAAATACTTACCTTAATATGGATAATTTTATTTTCTCAGTGGTTAGATAGAGAAGTAAAATTTAGTAAGGTATTTTTTATCTTGCTAAATTTAAATTTTATAATCGCTATTATAGCTATTTTCGGTCATTTTTATGATATTACAAGTAATGAATTTCGCGAATATTATACTAAGCAAATGAGATACGGTGGTAGTATAGCGCCGGTTGCTATTCTTATAGTGATGTTATGGGAAAAGATTAGTAAAAATAACACCTCAGATAGTTATGCAATAGTAAATTATAGAAGTAATATTTCTCTAACCACTTTAATATGCTCAATCTTATTATTTTTATTTGGTGGGTTTATTGGATTATTAATTAAAGGCATGAATGTTACTATTCCGGCTCATTATCATGGTTCAATTGTTGGTATTAGCATTGCTTTTATGGGGTTTAGTTTTTTGCCATATTATAATCAAAAGGAAAAAACTTACTTTTCATTAGTTATTATTATTTTAACTATAGGGCAGATTTTACATATTACTGGCTTATTATTTGCTGGAGGCTATGGAGCACTTAGAAAAACGCCAGGATTAGAAATGGAATTTTCTGCTAAGTTACTTATGGGAGTAATGGGTTTTGGTGGTTTGATTGCTATAGTTGGTGGCTTGATGTTTGTAGTTATTTGTGGTAGAAAGATCTTTTTTAAGAGAGTGAATTAATAAATAATATGACTATTAAACCTTCACAAGAAGAAGCAAAAGAAGCGGTAAAAACCCTATTAAGATTTATTGGAGAAGATCCAACAAGGGAAGGGCTTCTTAAAACACCGGATAGGGTAGTAAAATCTTATCAAGAAATATTCTCTGGTTATAAACAGGATATAAAAGAAATATTGTCTACTAAATTTTATGATACATCTAATTTTCAAGATTTTATTATATTGAAAGATATAAATTTCAATTCCTTTTGCGAACATCATTTGCTACCAATGGTTGGTACAGTAGATATAGCATATATACCGGATAATTCTGTCATTGGAATAAGTAAGTTAGCAAGAATAGTAGAAGTATTTGCTAGAAGATTGCAAATACAAGAAAAAATGACTGTACAGATCGCAGAAAGCTTACAGGAGCATATTAAGCCTTTAGGAGTAGCAGTTAGAATATCTGCTACTCATAGTTGTATGACCCTTAGAGGGGTTATGAAAAACGACAGTATAATGAATACAATGCATTATACTGGTATTTTTATTGAACAGCAAAAATACCGCCATGAGTTTTTGAACATTATTTCTAAGAAATGAATAAGAGTATATATGTTATTATCAAAATATTTTCTACCAGTATTAAAAGAAGAACCTGCTGAGGCTCAAGTAATTTCTCATAGATTAATGTTGAGAAGCGGAATGATTAGACAGCAAGCAGCAGGGATATATAGCTGGCTGCCTCTTGGATTAAAAGTTCTTAAAAATATTGAAAATATTATTCGTAGTAATATGAATAAAGCTGGAGGAATTGAAATATTAATGCCTTGCATCCAACCTGCGTCTTTATGGGTGGAATCTGGCAGATTTGAGAATTACGGCAAAGAGATGCTAAAATTTCAGGATCGTCATGATAATACTTTATTATTTGGTCCAACTAACGAAGATATGGTTACCGATATTTTTAGGAATAATATCCAATCATATAAGGATTTACCAAAAAATCTTTACCATATTCAATGGAAATTTAGAGATGAAATTAGACCTCGTTTTGGGGTAATGCGTGGTAGAGAATTTCTTATGAAGGATGCTTATAGTTTTGATATAGATCAAGAAAATGCTATTAATACTTATAATAATTTATATTTAGCTTATATACAAACTTTCCGAGATATAGGAATTAAAGTTATACCAGTAGTTGCTGACAACGGTCCAATAGGTGGAAATTTAAGCCATGAATTCCATATTCTTGCTGAAAATGGGGAAAGTACCATCTTTTATGATAAGAAATTATTAAATTTAACCGATCCAGAAATGTTGGATGTTAATAAATTACAATCATTCTATGCGGTTGCAGAAGAAAAACATTCACCAGAAAATTGCTCATTAACAGAGCAAGAAATGGCAAGTAGCAAAAGTATAGAAGTAGGGCATATTTTTTATCTAGGTACTAAATATTCAGAAGCAATGAATGCCTTAATTAATAATAATAATGGTAATTTGGTGCCAGTAGAAATGAGTTCCTATGGGATTGGTGTTTCAAGACTTGCAGCCGCTATAATCGAAGCAAGCCACGATAGTAAAGGTATTATCTGGCCTAAAAATATAGCTCCTTTTAAAGTTTCAATATTAAATTTAAATATTCAAGATAATAAATGTAATGAATTATCCCAGAAGATATATGATAGGTTAATGACCAATAATATTGAAACTTTATATGATGATACTAGTGAAAGGCCTGGCAGTAAATTTGCGACTCATGATCTTATTGGTGCTCCATATCAAATAATCATTGGTCCTAAAAAAGCTGAGAATAATATAGTGGAATTAAAGGAAAGAAAAACTGGTAAGGTAGAAGAGTTAGCTATTGAAGAAGTTTATAAGACAATTATTAATGTTATTAAATAATTTTTATAGGAGAGATATATGCCACTACATCAAGCAATAGATGAAAAAAGAGTAGATATAGTAAGAGCATTTAATCAAAAGCCTAAAAATGGGGTGGAAATGCTTAGAAATATGTGTGCACAAAAAGGGTTAGATGATCAACAAGCGTCTGAACAATTAGCTACTTTATTTATAGAAGAAAAAACTCAGCTGAATTTAGATTATGTTGGTGATTATCTTAGTACTGATGATAGTAAAAAAACTGATAAATATAAGCAAAATAGAGATACTTTAAAATATTTTACAGAGCAACAAGATTTTAAAGAAAAATCATTTGTGCAAAGTATGCGTAATTATTTGCAGAGTTTTAAATTACCAGGGGAGGCTCAAAAAATAGATCGATTAGTTGAAGCTTTCGGTGAAAAATATTGCAAGGATAATCCTAAAGAATTTTCTGGTATAGAAGATAAAGATGCAGCTTATATATTAGCATTCCAAACCATTATGCTAAATAGTGATTTGCATAAAGATGGAGTCGTAAATAAAATGACTCTTGAAGGGTTAAAGAAAAATGTGCGTAATTGTAATGCTAACGGAGATTTTCCTGAGAATCTTTTAGAGAATATATATAAAGATATCAAAGAAAAACCGTTCGAGTTAAATTTCGTTGAAATTGTTCCTGGTTATAATTTAAAAAGTAATAATTTAAGTAATGACCCAGCCTTTGAAGAAGTTAATAAAGTTCTAAAGGGAGATAAGATGAATGGCAATCTGATAAAAGATTCAATGGACGTTAAGATTGATAAACCTAAGAATTGGTTAAATAGCCTTACTGGTTATCAAGGGAATGTAACTGTAAAAAATAAAGAAACAGGAGCTGAAGCTACTGTTCAAGTATATGAGCCAAATATTTTTTCTCGTTGGTTTTTAGGTGAGAAGCCAAAAGTAATTATTCAACCAGGTGATGGAAAAGATCAGCTAGATAAAAAGAATATCGATTTTGCTGCCCAATTAACAGCTGGTTTCAAGACCGTTCAAGTGAAAGAGCAAGATATTGAAGCAACCTATCATTATGCAAAAGAAGATTTAAAAACAGCCTATACAGTTGCTAAAGGTAAAAAAGAAGGGAAGTTTACTAACATAATACCTGATGCTGCAAGAAATGAGCTTTTCAATAAAGTTAGCCAGTCTTTAAAACCTATTAATAAAGATAATGAGAACCCCTCTCAAGTATCTACACTAAAAAGGAGTAATGCTTTTAGGAATAAATCTGGAGAGACAAGAAGCTTTTAATTTGAAGAGTTAGAATTTAACTTATAATTTTGGAGCCGTGGTTTTGTAGGCTCCAAAATTATCCAGACAAATAATGTGCCATGAGAGCAGTTTGTAGCGTGTCATCTAGAAAAATATCTTAGTATTATATCTATTTTAAGATATAATTTATGTATATACTGTTCGTAAATGAAGGGTTGCAAAGATAGGAGAGCTATTGTAGAGTTTAGGACATTGTGAGTAAGAATGTATTGACAGAAGAACAAAGAGAGAAGTTGAAGGAACGTCATAAGACAGAACGAGACGGACGCATAG
>JAJIYR010000089.1 GCA_020881085.1 Rickettsia endosymbiont of Bryobia graminum
CCAATATCTCAAAAATCTCTTACCATATACCTTTCTTACCCCCCCTTGAATAACGTAGGTGACACACACGAAAATCCCCACACCACACAGGTAAATCCCTCCAAGGTATGACAGCTCTGTATCGATATAACCCAGCTTCTATGAATAGGCGTTTATCTTTGGCTGTGACACCTACAGGTTCTTCCCTACCAGGTAGAATATCTTTAGTTCTGTGCCACGAAGGATCACGTAAAGCATAGCGGCGCATAGAGAATTTTATCCTTCTTTTTCTCTCTATTCCACCTCATATTTTTACTCTTGTCAATCTTAATTGATGACACCCCCTAGTAATATAATTTAACAGGGCCAAAGAATACTAAGTATAGTTTTGCAACTCATTTATATACAAATTTGTTGAAAATAAAATAATTATTACTATATCTAACAACAATAGTTTCTTTGTTGATAACAAATAAAAATATTGATAGTATGTGCGAATAGCTAATTATTCAATAGTTAGTTGATAATTTAATAGTGATTTTAATCTAAAATTGTTAAGTGACCTATATTATGAGTTTACATAAATTCTCTAAAATTGATAAAGTTTCAGATTTTCTTCAAATATCAGACGCAGTAAGTAACGCATGTCAAAATAGCTTAGTATTATTTGATATTGATGATGTATTAATTATGGATCAAGATGAATACAGGCTGACCCATCCTTATAGACATCAATGGAGACTTGAGGCGAAAAAACGTTTAACTAGGGCAGAAAGGCATCATTTAGCTAGTATTATTTTTGAAAAACGGTTAGTTCGCTTAGTTGATCCGTATATATCTGAGATACTAAATCTATTGTGGGATAGAAAAATTCCTACTATGGCATTAACTAAATTATATACTGGAAAATTTGGAGTTATCGAAGATTTTACTGATTGGCGTCTTAATGAATTAAAATCAATGAATATAGACTTTAGTAAATCAACGCCGATAATGGATGAAATGTTGATTACAGAAGCAGAATTAAATATAGGTGGTGGAATGCCCACTGTTAAAGAGGGCGTAATCCTTACAGCTGATGTAAATAAAGGTAAAGTATTGGAAAATATTTTACATAAGAAAAAATATTATCCTAAGAAAATAATTTTTGTAGATGATATTTTAGAAAATCTTGAAGACGTTAGTATAATATGTTCTAATTTAAAAATTGATTTTCATGGTTTTGAATATAAAGGAGCTTCATTAGTGCCAGAGCTAGAGCTAGATCATGAGAGTGAAAAAATTCGTTTTGAAATTCTAGAAAAAGAATATCGCTGGGTACCAAATTTAAAATTAACTAGATAAAGGTGTATTATGGAATATATGTTATTAATAATTAGTATTATTGCTATTCTTGTTCTTATTCAAATGATAAAGATTGTTCCGCAACAACAAGCTTGGGTAGTTGAGAGATTAGGGAAATTTGATAAGGTTCTACAACCTGGTCTGAATTTACTAGTACCGATAATCCAGAAAGTGGCATATAAGCATACTTTAAAAGAAGAAGCCATTGATGTTACAGCTCAAACTGCTATTTCCAATGACAATGTTACTTTATCTATTGATGGTGTGTTATATGTAAAGATTATTGATCCAACTGCAGCGTCTTATGGAGTAAATAACCCTTATTATGCTATCACTCAGCTTGCTCAAACAACTATGCGTTCTGAAATAGGTAAATTACCTCTGGATAGAACTTTTGAAGAAAGAGAAACGCTAAATGTTGCGATAGTTTCAGCAATTAATCAAGCCGCTATTAATTGGGGGATCCAATGCATGCGTTATGAAATTAAAGATATTCAACCACCTCAGTCAATTCTTAAGGCTATGGAATTGCAAGTTGCGGCAGAACGTCAAAAAAGAGCCCAAATTTTAGATTCAGAAGGGAATAGGCAAGCAAAAATAAACCATGCGGAAGGTGAAAAAGCTCAAGTAGTACTAAACTCAGAAGCTTCTTATATTGACCAAGTAAATAGGGCGAAAGGTGAGGCCGAAGCAATAGGATTAGTAGCAAATGCTACTGCCAACAGTATTGAAGTTGTAGCGGCTTCCATTGAAAAATCTGGCGGTAAAGATGCTGTGTCTTTAAAAATTGCTGAACAATATATGACTTCTTTTGGTGCTTTGGCTAAAGATAGTAATACAATAATTTTACCAGCTAATCTTTCTGAGCCTGGAAGTTTTATGGCAGGAGCATTATCAATTTTTGACCAATTAAAATCAAAAACAGAAAAGAAATAAAATTAATTTAAATTGTTAATAGGAAAAGAAATGCCTACAGGAAATAAAAAACTTTTTAATTCATTAAAGCAAGTCGAACAAGAAGTTAATAGAATTGTTACAGCAAAGGGTATAGAGTTTAAGAAATTACAACAGGAATTTGGTTTATTAAATGATTATAATGATCAAATGTCAGCAACGTTGGCTGGATCCTGGAACTCAGGAGAGAATGATCGTGAAGTAGAGGAAGAATTAAATAGATTAATGGCTGAAGCAAAGCTTGAGCAAAAAGAAACAGAACTAAATAAAGGATCAGGTAAAGTTCCAACAACAGTAGAAGGTCCAATTCCAACAGTTCCAACAATGGAGGAGCTAACTGGAGGTGTTGAATTGAAAAGAGACTCTTCTCAAGATCAAAGACTGTCAGCGGCAGGTTTTTCATTTAATGAAAATAAGGAATTTATTACTATTAATCTTGATGCTCAAACTATGATAGCTAAATCTTCAAGTGAAATATCTGCTGATCTTGAAGAAAAAGAACAGCTAAATGAGGTAGGAGATAGATTAGGAATGATTAGTCAGGTAGTAAAAAATACTGAGATTTCTAAAGAAGATCAACCAAGAATGTTTGAGATTATTAGTAAAGGTTTGGAGAAGATTTATGATGGTATTAAAGAAGGGGTTTCATCTACTTTAGATGGAATTAAAAAATTAGGCGGTAAATTTGTAGAATCTATAAAATCAATCTTTAAAGAATCTCCTGAGGAAGCAGCTTGAAAAAAACAGAGAAACTTTAAAAGGTTTATATGAAAATTTTGTAGGATTAACAGATTATAGTAAAGAGGTTAAAGATAAGTTTTTAGAAAAGCATTTTAATCAGATAGATAAATTAACTACTCCTAAGAAATTTTCAAAAGAGACCGTTAAAGTTTCTCAAGCCACAATAAAGCTTGGGAAGAAGAAATTACTTGAAATTAAAAATAAGCATATAGAAAATCAAAAAGCTCTTCATGAAAAGAAATTGGAGCGTCAGCAGCGTCATGGTTTTTCTCCTTCTCCAACACCTAGTATAAATAAGGGAAAACCAAATGGTCTACAGCATTAATTAGAGGAGTAAGAGAGAATATATATCCAACTTGTTTTAGTTATGAAAATATCTGTTAGTTAAGTTTATAATGATACTAATACTAAATTATATTTTCACTTTCTGGTTTTAATGCAGTAAGACTTAGTATTCATAATGGCGATAGGTTGCTTTAACAATTGCGTCGGCATTTAGAAAAATGTTCTAATTCGTTATAGTATTTAAATATTTATTGATGTCTATATTAACTAATAATATTAATTCTTGTAAGATAGTTTAATTCATTATAACGAACATATACATTCCACAAATTTATTTCTAGCTGTCAATTGTTGTTGATTATTGAGGAAATAACGATTGAAGAAATAGCCAGTTAAATTAAAGGCATTCTGTCGGTCAATGTTAGAAATCTGATCAATGTTAGTAAGTAAAAATTGTGGTAAGGGTAATAATTTTTCTTTATATGGTAGTCCTGCTGATAAAGATACAGCAGAGGCAGATTTGGGAGATATGTAATATAAATTTTCTTCAGTTCCTGTAACAACGCATTTGCTAAAATCAAGACCATATCCACATTCTTGCAAAATATCCAATTCAAATTTTATATATTCCTTTAAGTAAAAATTTTCAGATAGGCTAGCTAAATATTTTTTAAAAATTGGAAAAAATTCATTATGATGTTCTCTTTCATGAAATGCCATTTTGATAATGGCATTAATAGAATTAAAAGCATATAACTTAATTTTATTAGTTATAAGTAAGCCGCTATAAGATTTTATTAATTCACATTTAGCAGTGCCTAAATGTTCGTGTAACCTAGCTTGCCATAGAAAATCCACAATATTTCCTTCATGATACATAAAAGCAGATTTTTTTGAGATACCTCGTACTACTGCACTAAATAATCCATGATGTTCAGTAAATAGAGTAATAATAAATGAATCTTCTTTTAATGGTTTTTTAGCAATTATTATACCTGTATCTTTGAAGTTCATAAGTTTTTGTTACCAATTATTTCAAGAATATACTCAACCACTACCGGCTGAGAGCCGGTAGGTTGATGGTAGGCACTAGAAGTGCCGTAGAGTTTAAGCTAAAGCTTATTCCAATCTAATGTTAGAAATAGAAGTTGGTTTATGAGCTTCTGTATGGTTATTTATATACTC
>JAJIYR010000090.1 GCA_020881085.1 Rickettsia endosymbiont of Bryobia graminum
CTATGATAATATACCGTATGTTTCCCTTTCTCATATTCTGTCATAGTCATCCTATAAAATAAGTCCTATTTACTTATTTTATAGGACGACTATGACTTCTTCAAACTAAAGTTTCTCCACCTGAAGGTGGAGGTTTGAACCATCAGCTGGATAATCAAATTATAGCAATGCGTTTAAAGGAACGTAGAGAAGTACTAGGAATAAGCCAACAGGCCTTGAGTGAAGCGACCAATATTAATATAAAGCAAATACAAAAATATGAAAATGCATCAGCTCCGATAGCTAGTAGTATATTGTATTTTTTTGCAAAATTATTAAAGATGCCGGTTAGCTATTTTATGAGTGAAGTTCCTTTTGCAAAATATAATGCTGAATATTTATTCGATAATAAAAATAAGCCTGTTGCTGCCATGGTAGCTTAAGATAAATCAGAGTATATTAGTCCAATGCTAATTGATAATATACCATCTGATTTAAGCGGAGAAGTAGCGGTACTTATAAAATTATTTGTAGCAATTCAGGATCCAATAATTAGACAAAGAATAATTGAGCTTGCTAAGGCAATATCTGGCTAGACCAAATTATTTTAGTTTGATTGGAGAATCTTATCATTTTTAACTATAGTTAATATTAATGTATAACTGATGTATATAGATATTATTGCGAGTAATGTGCATATATTTCCGTATAGTGAATATAGGGTAACAGATTTTGTTTTGTATGGGATAAAAGAATCAATATAACTTACTTTATTTATAGATAGTGAGTTAATAATTCTACCAACCGGATCTATTACTGCGGATATACCGTTATTGGCCGTTCTAACCATGGGCAAGCCATTTTCTACGCTGCGCATACGACTAATTTGTAAATGTTGATATGGACCAGAAGAATTTCCATACCATGCATCATTAGTTACGTTAATTATTAAATCTGCAGATGTATTTGTAGTGCGAGCAAGCTTAGGGAAAATTGTTTCGTAGCAAATAAGTGGTTTTATAATTATATTATATTTGCTAAGTGTTACTAGCTTGCTATTACCTTCAGTGTAATCTAGAAAACCATGGGTTATTTTTTTTAAAGGTAATATATTTTTTAAAGGCATATACTCACCAAATGGTACTAAATGTGATTTGTGGTATTCAAATAATTGAGTTCCTTCTTGTGTTAAAGCATATAGGCTAGTATAAATTTCAAAACTCTTATCCTCTTGACCGTTATTAGTAATTCCGCCTGTAATTAAAATAGCATTTTTTTTGGCTAGCATATTTAGCAATTTTCTTTTTACAGGGGGGTAATTATAAGATGCTACTAAAGCGGCTTCAGACCAAATAATTAAGTCTATATTACCTTGCTCTTCTGATAATTTAATATGAGAGTTTAAATTTTTCCAAAATTCCTGTTCGTTCCATTTAGCAACTTGAGGAATACTCGGTTGGACTATTCTGACTTTTATATTTGAAAAATTAGTTGGATTATTATTTAATCTTAAGATTCCATATGAAGTAATTAATAAAATTATTAAGAAGGAATTGAACAATAATATTTTTAGTTGAGTATAGTTTTTAGAAATAAGAGGATAAAAACTTGTAGAGATATATATAACAAAGAAGCTTAAGCCATATATTCCTACAATACTAGAAGATTGAATTAGAATATTGGAAAATGAAAAAGCATAACCGATTAAATTCCAAGGCAATCCTGTAAATAACCACGATCTAAGCCATTCAAAAAATACCCAACAGACGCAAAATATAAATTGATAATAAGTATCACTCTTTACTAAAGAGCTTAAAGCGCAAGATACAGCAATAAAACAGGCTAAAATAATTGGTAAACCGAATAAAGCAAATGGGATTGCCCACCAAAATTCATTAATATAGACGCTAATACCTATACTGATCCAATACATGCTAATTAAGAAATGCCCAAACCCAAATATAAAACCTAGTATAAGAGCTTCCCACCAATTTTTGCTAATTTGTACATAATAGCATAATAATGCCATGGCAAGCAAGCCAGGTATAAAAAAAACTGGTGCAAACGCTAAACCACTTAGTGCTCCTGCTAATAATATATATAATTTAGATTTAGACATCATTCATTGCTAATTTGAAAGAATTATTTACAAAAATATACATCATGCTATTGTTTGGACAAGATTTATATTTAGATTTCATGCTTAAATAAAAAATGGTTGAGAGATTTTTTTTGAAAAATTAAGTAACTCTATAGCATACATAGCTGTAGGTGAAGAGTGTAAGGGGGTTTTGAGAATAAAAGTTCCAACTAAAATTTATTAAAGCACGAAATTTGTTGTTGTATAAAAATATTCAAGAGACTTTTTAGGTAAATTAATTATCTATACATTATTTAAAGAAAATTATTTATGGATAATAAAAGTTAAATATAGAATTGGGAGAATAGTATGGTGCAAGTTGTTCGATTACTTAATGGTAAGAAAGGGTTAATAACAGGAGTTGCTAATAATTTATCTATATCTTGGGCGATTGCTCAAATAGCTAAAGAACATGGAGCAAGTTTAGTATTTACATATCAAGGAGAAATCCTTGAGAAGCGAGTGATACCACTTGCTGAAGAAATAGGTTGTGATTTTGTTGTTCCGTGTGATGTAACAGATGAAAAATCTATGGATAATTTATTTGAAATGATTGAAAAGAAATGGGGTAAGCTTGATTTTATAATACATTCCATAGGATTTTCGGATAAGAATGAATTAAAAGGTAGGTATATAGATACAAGCTTACCTAATTTTCTTAATACTATGAATATATCATGTTATTCTTTGACAGCCCTTGCAAAGCGCGCTGAGCCATTAATGAAAAATGGAGGTAGTATAATTACCTTAACTTATTATGGAGCACATAAAGTAATACCAAATTATAATGTGATGGGCTTAGCTAAGGCAGCTTTAGAGTGTAGCGTAAAATACCTTGCAACAGATATGGGGTCTAATAAGATTCGAGTCAACGCTATTTCAGCAGGGCCGATAAGAACTCTTGCTGCTAGTGGTATTGGTGATTTTAAAAGTATGTTATCAATGCACGAAAAATCGTCACCATTACATAGAAATACTTCCCAACAAGATGTTGCAGGGGCTGCTTTATATTTACTTAGTGATTTAGCGGCTGGAGTAACTGGAGAGATTCATTACGTAGATTGTGGATACAACACTACTGTGGGGAGTGTTAGTAAGCTTCCTAACAATGAAAGCTAAATATAAGAGGGTGTAAGAAAGATTGTGTAAGTTGTAACAATAGAAAAGGACAAGATTAATTAACACAACTTACCTGAGGCTAATATGAAGAACAAAATAAAAGTAACAACTCCATCTATGCAAAAAGCTGTATCTGGAATATTATCGCCAAGTGACCGAGTTGTTATTTTTGGCAAAGTAAGCATCTTTGAAGAATTAAAAAAACGGTTAGTGAAT
>JAJIYR010000091.1 GCA_020881085.1 Rickettsia endosymbiont of Bryobia graminum
ATTCTTCTATTGGTTATCAAATACCTATATAGATTTTGATCTAAATTTAACTTTGGTCGCTTAACTAATTGTCCGGAAAACTAATACAAGATCAAACGTCATAAGACAGAATGAGACGGACGCATAGGTGATCGTATTAAGGCAGTTTTGATGTATGACGCTGGGTATAGTAATGTAGAGATTGCTAAGGTACTACTCTTGAGCCACGAAGCGATAAGAAAACATATTGTTGATATTTATACATATAGTAATATTAAAAAATTTTTTATAAAAATACTCTTATCACTAATTTATCTATGGTATATACTGAATTTTATATTTAATTTAATAAGATAATCATGTCTCTTAAAAAAGCAAATGATGTAGCTAATATAGCTGCTTTACCCGTTCCAAGAATATTGCCGTCCAATATTCAGGCAGAACAAATGTTAATAGGAGCGATTTTAGTTAATCATGATTATTTAAATATTATTTCAGAATTTTTAAGAGTTGAGCATTTCTTTGAGCCATTACATCAAAAAATTTATAACGCTATTGAAATTATAACTGAAAAAGGATTAATTGCTACTCCAGTTACGCTTAAAAGCATGTTGGATAAAGATGAATTATTCCAGAGTTTAGATGGTAATAATTATTTAAATAAAATAGTGACGTTTGCTATGATGGTGATTAATCCTCTAGATTATGGGAAAATAATCTATGATTTAGCAATAAGGCGTAACTTAATAAAGATAGGAGAAGAGGTTGTTAATGATGCTTATGACTCATCGTTAGAATTTGATTCAACTCAGCAAATAGAGTATGCAGAAGGGAAGCTTTATAATCTAGCTAGCGAAGGAATTAATGATAAAAGTTTTATTAAAATAGGTTTATCTCTAGCAGACTCTCTAGCCAGTATTAATAATGCAATGAAGAATTCTGATCACGTAATTGGTATTTCTACTGGATTAGTTGATTTAGATCATAAATTATCAGGATTTCATAATTCAGATTTAGTTATAATAGCTGGTAGACCATCGATGGGTAAAACTGCTTTTGCTATAAATCTTGCAGTAAATGCTTGTAAAGCGTTACAAGTTAAAAACAACGAGTCTAAAGATACTAAGTCTGTTGGTTTTTTCTCACTTGAAATGTCATCAGAACAGCTGACAACTCGTCTTCTTTCAATGTATAGTGAGATTGATTCTTCATCACTTCGTTCAGGGCATATCACTGAAGATAAATATAATAGACTTCGTAAAGAGGTAATAAATCTTTCAAATCTATCATTTTTTATTGATGATACACCAGCTTTGACAATTGCTGCTATTCGTACAAGGGCAAGAAAATTAAAGCGTAAAAATAATCTGGGAATATTATTTATTGACTACTTACAATTGATTAGGGGAATAAGTAAATCTGATAATAGAGTAAATGAAATTTCAGAAATTACTCAAGGTTTAAAAGCAATAGCTAAAGAGTTAAATATTCCAGTAATTGCTTTGTCGCAATTATCAAGAGCAGTTGAGCTTAGAGAAGATAAAAGACCAATGTTATCTGACTTGAGAGAATCAGGATCTATTGAACAAGACGCTGATATAGTAATGTTTATTTATCGTGAGGAATATTATTTAACTCGTAAAGAGCCATCTTCAAGTGAAGCTGCTAAGCATACAGAGTGGTTAAATAAATTGAATGAAGTTTATAATGTTGCTGATATTTTAGTGGCTAAGCATCGTAATGGACCTATTGGCAATGTTCAGCTTCATTATGATAGTCAATATTCAAGATTTTCTAATTTGCATAAAGGAAAAGTAAGGGTATAGCCTATGTCAAAAAAACCCTTAGTATTAGGTATTTCTGGGCCTAAACTTACCAATGATGAAAGAGAATTATTAGTAAAAAATAAGATAGAGGGATTTATCTTATTTAAAAGAAATATCGTCGATTCCGAACAATTAACGCTTCTTATAAAAGATTTAAGAGGTTTGTATGATTATAAGATATTAATTCTTATTGACCAGGAAGGTGGAAGGGTTGCAAGACTAAAGCCCCCTATTATAGAGCAGGAGTATCCAGCAGTTAGTAGTTTTGGTGAGTTATATGATAAAGACCCGGGAAAAGCTTGCGCAGAAGTTTTTGTTAATTATGAAAGCTTAATGAAAAGCTTAAAAGACTACGATATAGATTCTCCATGTGCTCCTGTTGTAGACTTGCGTTATACTTATACTGACAATGTTATAGGTAATCGTAGTTTTGGTAGCTCAGTACAAAAAGTAGTTGATTTGGCTAAAGCAGCTATAAAAGGAATAGAGGCAAGAGATGGTATTGCTATACCAAAGCATATCCCAGGACATGGTAGGGCTACTTGCGATAGTCATTATAAATTGCCAATTATAACAACGGGGCTTGATGAGCTCAATATAACGGATTTTAAAGTATTCAGGCAATTAGCTGGTACTAATTATGCTATGACTGCTCATATTATATTTGAAGCATTAGATTCTAGAAAACCAGTAACTATTTCTAAAAAATCAATAGATTTTATTAGAAATAATATAGGTTTTAAAGGATTATTAGTTACGGATGATATTTGTATGTTAGCGCTACATGGTGATGTTGGAGCCAAATATTCTTTATTAAAAAAACCTTTAAATATTTTTGAATCTAATCAAACTATAGGTAATGAAGATTTAGAACAGCTTGTGCAACATGGTATTATAAAAGATAAAAGCGATCAAGTAGGGTTAAAAATATATCTTCAGGAAGAGTTTCCTAAATTAAAAGAGCAGTTTGTTGAAAGTGTTGTCAGTGTTGCTAAGCAATCATTTTATGCAGGTTGTGAGATAATATTGCATTGTAGTAGTGATTTGGATGAGATGACAGCTCTTTGTAAAGAGTTTTCATAATTACAGATTATTTTTAATGGTATGCAAGTGGCATTACTATTAAAAAATTTAATTAACTTCCTGTATAGATACTACTTTTACTAATGATTTGTTCGGCGATCTGGTGCTTGAATTCTTACGTACACTAAAGTACGCGATGATTTCAAGTTATGTTCTCCTTTTGAATCCCTTAGCATAAGTGATCTATTCAGGAAGTTTGAGCATTTCCAAAGTGAATTGAACATGCTTAATATCCTGCTGTAACTAGCAGCTAAAGGAGCTTTTTTTAGAAGCCACTTTTTTAGCAGGGCTTTTTCTAGCTTTTGTAGCTGATTTTAATTTTGTTGTCATAGCCATGTTAACCTCCTAAATTATTAGATAGTTAATAGATATAACCAATCATTAGGTTATATCTAAAGGTTAACAGTTATTGTTATACTTTGTCAATAAATTTACTATTATTTACTCATGTTACGCACTAAGCTGTAATAGCATTCATATTATGTAATTCCTTAAAAGCAGATTGATTAGCTTTTACCAATAACTTATACTTTATAGCAAAATGATTAAGCTTAGTTTTGATTTTAAGTTTCTCCAA
>JAJIYR010000092.1 GCA_020881085.1 Rickettsia endosymbiont of Bryobia graminum
TATGTTTCCCTTTCTCATATTCTGTCATAGTCATCCTATAAAATAAGTCCTATTTACTTATTTTATATAGGACGACTATGACTTCTTCAAACTAAAGTTTCTCCACCTGAAGGTGGAGGTTTAAACCATCAGCTGGATAATAAATTAGATAATTCATTAGACAAATCATAATAAATAATATATCATCACAGCTGTTTCTATACAGCTTTATACTTAAAATTTATATACGATGTAATTTAGTTTAGCAAATAATTAAATAATTATTTATGAAGGGAAATAATAATATTCTAAGAATTTCACAGCTATTTTTAGGTGTATTTCTCTTTGCCTGCGTAACTTATATTAGCGCTCGCGTCCTGCCTCACTTTTTAATGAGTAAAGGTTTATCTATAGCATCAGTGGAGAAATTTGAATTAACCGAAATGCTTGGTTATATAATAGCAGGACTGTTTTTAACTTCAACAATTAATAAAATCAATTACCCCATTACTGCAATTACTAGCCTAACAATATTAGTGGTAGGATTATTATTATTATCTATTAGTAATTATACAATATTAAAAATTAACTTTATCATAACATCTATAGCTTATTATACTTATATCACTACAACAATAATTAGAATTTTAGAAATTTCAGACAATAAACATACCGCTCTTATAGCCTTATCTCTATCTTGGGTATTAGGAAATTTTATTATATATTTTTTAGATATTTTCTTTATTATAGCATCTAAATCAGGCCTATTATCGTGTATTGGATTATATATTATAATGATTGTAATGTGTATAAAAAAGCAAGATATTGATATAACACCTCAGAAATTTATTTCAAAATTCTCCTTCTTAGTTGGTAATATTGAATTGCAACTATTAACTGGTTTTATAACAACATACGTTACTTTTGAAATATTATGGTTTTATGAAGATTTTGCCCTATTAAGCAAATTTTCTTTATCTGATACCTGGTCTCTTATCCATTATATACTGATTGGTATATTTTTATTCCTCTCACCTATAATATATTTATTCCAAATTTTAAATAAATATATTACTAGCTTAGTTTTAGTAATTATCCTTTTTGTATCCTTTGCCTTACTGCCCTATTACGGTACTATTTTTTCATATAACATATTATTGTTATCTATTATTGGATTGTGTCTATGCGCTGTTTTTATTTGTAATATATTAATATTATCTGACAAGTTTAGTGGAGAAGATTATAGAACCACCCTGGCTTTATATTTCACTATGTGCGCTATTGGAATGTATAGTGGAGCATTATCGGCTGATATATCTTGCGAAGATTATAATTGCCAAAATTTTCTATTTTCTACATTTACCGTGGTTGGAATCTTTATATTATATAATCTCTGGTCACTATTTAACCAAAAATTATATAAGTTATAATAATATATGCTGCTGAAACTTTAAAATAAACTCCTAGATTAGATTTTTATTATCATATTAATATATTTTTAAAATGCTTAAAAAATTAAATTATTAATACTTATTGACAAAGACTTAATTTGGTTTTACGTTAAAAAACGAACTAAAATTTAATTTGATTATGAGGTATATTATGAAAAGTAGTATCGATGATAAAACAATGTTAATGACGGTTGACCCCATATTGATCGCCAAATCTTTTATTGATAATTATACGGAAGGAGAAAAAGCACTTAGCTTATTATCAAAAGCTTATTATAGTAATATGTTTGCTAAACTTGCTTATGATAATATAATAAGCACCGGCAATTATTATGACCCTAAAGTACAAAATAATTTATATAATTACTCTGCTTGTACATACCCAGTTAATAATAATGATGTATCAGGTAACTGGATGTTGAAAGATTGTGTAGGCAAAGTCGCAGACAATATTTTTAAAATAGCTACCATCTTTGGCACTACCGCATATATTGGCGGAGCGTCAGCAGGTATTATATCAGGAGCTGGAGCCACTGCTGCCTATTGTTTTATAGGTGGTTATGATGGTTCTCTTATGGACGATGGCGGTGTTCCATTTACTGGGGGCAGCTCTAAAAGTGGTGACATCTCGGAAATATGTGACATATACGGTAATTGCCATAGCTTTAAATAGTTTTTAACAAGTTATTAGCTTGTATAATATCTTACTTTAGATAGCCTACAAGCTACTACACAAATAATGTTAATTTTGGTAGCTAACTCACTTCCTATCCAAAGCTACCAAATAAACTTCAACAGATTCTTTCCTGCTAGCATTTGGCTTAAAATGTTTAACTATATGGAAATTTAGCTTTACTTTATTTAGAAGATCATTTTCTGCTCCTCCACGAAAAATCTTAGCGATAAAATGCCCACCTGGTTTGAGTATTTTTATAGCAAAATCTACTGCATGCTCGCATAAAGCAGCAGTTCTAATATGATCCGTTGCCCCATGCCCTATAGTATTAGCTGCCATATCACTCATTACTAAGTCTGGTTTTCTACCTTCTAACATTTCTAGAATTATCTGTTCAGCATCTTCAGCAAAGAAATCTTTTTGTAAAGTCTTGACTCCTGCTATTGGCTTAATTTCTAACAAATCAATAGCTACTATATTATTATTTGAATCTAGCTGGTCGGACTTAATTATTTTTGCTACAACCTGACTCCACCCCCCTGGAGCAGCACCAAGATCAACAATTTTCATTCCTGGTTTTAATAATTTAAACTTATCATTAATTTCAAGTAATTTATAAGCTGCTCGCGACCTATAACCATCAATTTTCGCTCTGGAAACATAAGGATCATTTAACTGGCGGGCTAACCATTGTTTTGATGATGTTTTACGCCTCTTAGCAGTTTTGACTGCTACAAATTTTCCTCTAAATCCCGACATGTCTATTATTTTTTTGAGTAATTTGATTGATAAAATACGTCATGATAATCTATAACTATTGCTAGTCTCAACCACTACCGGCTGAGAGCCCGTAGGTTAATGGTAGGCACTAGAAGTGCCGTAGAGTTTAAGCTAAAGCTTATTCCAATCTAATGTTAGAAATAGAAGTTGGTTTATGAGCTTCTGTATGGTTATTTATATACTCATTAATTACTTCATCTGTAATATGACCACTTGTTGTCCTAAAATAACCTCTTCCCCAAACATGCTTCCCCCAATATCTCTTCTTTACTTCTAGAAACTCTTGTTGTATTCTCCGTGAAGTTCTACCTTTCGCTCTTAGTACCAATTCACTTCCTGCTATATTACGAGGTATCGATCCTCAAATATGTAAATGATCAGCGGATATCACCCCATTTACTATCTTAATATTCATTTCCTCTGATACTTGGGCTATTATTTCGCGAATCCTTTATTTGATAACTTGGGTTAATACTTTATAACGGTATTTTGTTATCCATACTATGTTATACCTATTGATAATATACCGTATGTTTCCCTTTCTAATATTCTGTCATAGTCATCCTATAAAATAAGTCCTATTTACTTATTTTTATAGGACGACTATGACTTCTTCAAACTAAAGTTTCTCCACCTGAAGGTGGAGGTTTGAATCATCAGCTGGATAATAAAATCTAATTACTTCATACTCTTAATTTTTTGAGATAATCTACTAATCTTACGAGAAGCTGTATTTAACTTAAGGATATTTTTTGTTACACCCTTCATTATTTCAGATTGTGCAGTTACTAAAGCTGCTCTTGCAGAATCTTGAGAACCACTAGCTACTTCATGTAATACTTTCTTTATATATGTTTTAATTCTACTTGACCTATTTTTATTAACTAGGGTCTTTTTAATCGTCTGTCTAATTGCCTTTTTTGCAGATGAATGATTAGCCATATTTTCCTATCAATTAATTTTGTTCACTATGTTTATGATCTTCAACTTTTGGAATCATACATCCTTTACTGCTTACATCTCTATCAACAAATTCAATATAAGCAACAGGAGCCATATCACCATGGCGGAAACCAGCTTTAATTATTCTAGTATATCCACCTGGACGATCATAGTATCTTTTTCCTAAAACATTGATTAATTTCTCAGTAGCAATCTTATCTTTAATTTTAGAAAGAAGCATTCTACGAGTGACTAAATCAGCCTTTTTTGCTTTAGTAAGTAAAATTTCAATATATGGTCGAAGTTCTTTAGCTTTAGGTAAAGTAGTCTTAATTTGCTCATTCATTACAAGCGCTACTGCCATATTAGCAAACATAGCTTGTCTATGACTACTTGTTCTGTTAAGCTTTCTACCTTTAATTTTATGTCGCATTTCTATTTACCTTTTAATGAATAGCTAATTATTTTATATTTTAATTACTAATAGTATTGAAAATATACTCTGTTACTAACAAAATAAATTTTAAAAATCCCATGAACTTATAAAATAAAAGTAATCCCCGCCGCAAGCGGCGGGGTATTTTAGAAGAAAGCTAGCTGATGATCCTCATGCAGTTTCTTATATTCCTTGCCTTGGTTTTTTACGTATTTTCCTATCATATTCTCATTTCCATGCTTACCTACCGTACT
>JAJIYR010000093.1 GCA_020881085.1 Rickettsia endosymbiont of Bryobia graminum
AGATGAAGTAATTAATGAGTATATAAATAACCATACAGAAGCTCATAAACCAACTTCTATTTCTAACATTAGATTGGAATAAGCTTTAGCTTAAACTCTACGGCACTTCTAGTCCCTACCATCAACCTACCGGCTCTCAGCCGCTAGTCGTTGAGAACGTGCGTTAATACTTTAGAACGGTACTTTGTTACCCATACTATGTGATACCCAATTATAATATACCGTATGTTGCCCTTTCTCATATTCTGTCATAGTCATCCTATAAAATAAGTCCTATTTACTTATTTTATATAGGACGACTATGACTTCTTCAAACTAAAGTTTCTCCACCTGAAGGTGGAGGTTTGAACCATCAGCTGGATAATAAACCAAAAACACAAGCTATACTTATATAAAAAAGACTAGCGTAGATAGTTTGTTTGAAACTAATTGCTTCATTATCTTGATGAGCAAAACCAAGATCGTATATTAACAATCCTATAATTATTATTGAAAATATTATCCAAGCCATTTACTCTTGCTCCCATATTAATTTTCATTTTAATCTTCTTTAGTATAAATTTTAAAAATATATAAGCCTAAATAAGTTCCAGCAATATTCTGAAAACTCATTAAAAAATAATTTTTGTACAAACTGCCTTTAAAGCCTGTTTATCATCAGCTCTACAAGGCAGAAATTTCGTGAATTTTGATATCATCATCATGAAAAATGATTGTTTTTATAATCTCCTGGTTACTCAGTAATAATATATATAGCACTAATATTTTTACAACAAGGTAAAACAACTAACACATTAAACAGAGATAGATATGTCACTCCTGCCAGGTTGGAAATCCAGAATCATAAAAACTCCTTGTTAACAGGGGAAACCATATGAAAGATGGCATGGTTCTCAGGAGTCTATCTTGATAAGATTGTCACGGAAACTAAGGTTGCTTCGCAATGGCATTGACATTTTATGCATTGCCGATTTTAGGAGAAAAATAGGAGCGATTAATACCTAACTTTTCTAGCGCAATATACCATTTATTTTCTGGACGGGCTGCAAAAATAAATTCTTTATCCCCATCATCCACTATCCATAAATTATGTTTAATTTCAGTTTCAAGCTGTCCCGCTTTCCAAGAAGTATAACCTATAATAAATAAACTATCTTTAGGGCCATGACCAGAAGCAATATCATACGAGATTTTATTATTAGAACTAATTGCCAAGTGATTCTGAAATTTTAGCAACAAATTTTCATTATAATCATCAGAATGTAAGAAAAACCCTCTATCATGCTCTATAGGACCACCTAAATATATAGGCATAACTATATCATTAGCTATTTTATCATCAGATATTTTGAAGAATGATTTCACTTCTATATTATTTACTAAATGGTTGAAAATTAAACCCATCGCTCCATCTTTGGTATGAGAAAGCATATAAACTAACGCTTTATTAAATAATCCTTCCAACATATAAGGAGTAGATATTAAAATTTTACCAGATAAATTATTAAAAGTTTTGTTATTTTTATCCATAAAGATTATTATTAAGTTATGTCGTATATATAATGTAAAATTATACCTGTTCAATAATAAATTTTAAGTATATAAAATATATAAATATTAACTAATATGTATTATAACCCATACAAATCAGAAAAGTCTAATGTTTACTTGGTTTGACACACTAATATTTACCATTATTACTACCTCCACAATGTTTGGAGCGTATAAAGGAATTATGAAGCTTGTTATTAGTACATTAGGATTTATATCCTCAATTATTGTGACATATTATCTATACCCTTATGTCTCAGAAACAATTACAGAGCATTTTAGCAACTATATTTTTCTAACAATGATCTCAGGGGTTTCTTCTTACATCTTCTCATTAATAGTATGCAGTTTATTAACCAATAAATTTCTTTTAATGATTGCTATTATAACTGGCGGGGCTATTGATAGATTTTTTGGCTTAATAGCTGGAGCCATTAGAGGCGTTATTATTTGCTTATTATTATTTACCACTATAGCAATAATATTTTCTGATAGCTATTTAGAAGCCAAAACACTGGAAGATGTTGTAAAAAATGCTACTGTTGACAAATATCCAACATGGCTTCAAAACTCCTCTTCAACCCCTTACCTAAACAGTTTAAGTGATAATTTAGTAAATAGTTTATCCCCTCAATTTTTACAATCAGTACAATTACCAAAAACTAAATTAAATACGCTGGAAAAATCACTATATAAAACAAATAACCTAGATACTAATACTAATCTCTCGCCAGATCTTGAAGAAGGATTAAATGAAATACTCACTGAAAAAGTAAGTGATAACGATTAAATAATATATTGATATGAGGTCTTATACCTTTACTGAACATTTTTTAGAGTTAAAAAATAGAATCCTTAGAATATTATTGGCTTTTATAATATGTTTTTTCATCTGCTATTATTTTAGTGATAATATATACAACATTTTATTAAAACCTCTAGCTGCATTAAATCACGATAACGTCCGCAGAATTATTTATACTGGACTAACTGAAGCATTTTTTACTTATATAAAGCTAGCTGCTTTTGCTACATTTATTTTGATTATGCCAATTATTGCTATAGAATGCTTTCTATTTATTAGAACCGGCCTATACCCACATGAAAAAAAATATGCTGCTATATTACTTTTTATGTCACCTATCTTATTCTGGGGCGGTAGTATATTTGTATTTTATTTTGTTATGCCAAGAGCTTGGCAATTTTTTATAAGCTTTGAAAATAATAATATTGCCATACCTATAATACTAGAAGCAAAAATTAGTGAGTACTTAAATCTAGTAATTCAATTAGTTTTAGCCTTCGGTATAGCTTTTCAATTACCAATCATTATATTAATATTAAATTTGCTAAAAATGCTAAAAGCTGAAGACTTAGAAAAAAAACGGCGCATCGCCATAGTTATTAATTTTATTATTGCTGGAATATTGACCCCACCAGACGTACTTAGTCAACTAGCCCTTGCAATACCAATGCTTGTATTATATGAAATTTCAATTATTATGTGTAAATTTGTAGAAAACCGAGGAAATGCATGTTAGATATAAAGTGGATTAGAGAGAATAAACAGAAATTTGATGATCTTCTGATCAAAAGGGGTATTGCCCCAATGTCTGAAGAAATTACCAAATTAGACGAAACGAAACGTCAACTAACTAATTTAATTCAACAATTTCAACATGCAAGAAATAAAAAATCGAAAGAACTTGGTAGTATGCCAAATAAATCTGGTAAAGAATTTGAGACAATGAAGCGTGATGTCGATGACATTAATAAAAAATTAAAAGAGTTAGAACAGAAATTAAGCAATAATCCAGGGCTGCATAATATATTAGAAGAACTCCCAAATCTTCCGGATGATGATGTACCATACGGCACTGATGAAAGCATGAATCAACTAGTTAAAACTGTTGGAAATATTATAACCAAACCATTTGCAGCTAAACAACATTTTGAACTTGGCGAGAACCTAGGTATGATGGATTTTGTCACAACAGCTAAAATGTCTGGTAGTAGGTTTGTTACTTTAAAAAAAGATATTGCTAAATTAGAAAGAGCTTTAATCAATTTTATGATTGATACTCATACTCAAGAATTTGATTTCATAGAATTATCTCCACCTTCCTTAGTCCGTCCTAATGCTATGTATAATACAGGACAATTACCTAAATTTGCCGATGAATCATTTGAGACTACTAATAATTATAGGCTAATACCTACAGGAGAAGTGCCTCTTGTTAATATGGTTGCAGATACTATAATAGCTAGAGAAGAATTACCTATTCGCTACGTTGCTTATACACCATGTTTCAGATCAGAAGCAGGAAGTAGTGGTAAAGATACCAGAGGTATGATACGAGTTCATCAATTTGGTAAAGTAGAATTAGTATCTATTACTACAGCAGAAGAATCTAAAAATGAACATGAATATATAACTAATGCTGCTGAAACAATTCTTCAAAAACTTGATTTGCCTTATAGAATTATGCTGCTTTGCAGTGGTGATATGGGATTCACTGCCAAAAAAACATATGATTTAGAAGTATGGATACCAGGGCAAAAATTATATAGAGAAATCTCAAGCTGCTCTAATTGTGGAGATTTTCAAGCTAGAAGAATGAAAGCAAGATATAAAGAATTTGGAAGTACTGAAATGACTTTCGCTCATACTTTAAACGGATCAGGATTACCAATTGGAAGAACAATTATTGCAATTCTAGAAAATTATCAAAATGAAGATGGTTCTATAACCATTCCAGAAGTTTTAATTGACTATATGGGAGGAATGAAAAAAATTCAAAATACTGATTAAGATATTTTAATAACTTCAATATATAAAAAAGCTTTAAATAATTAATTTTTTCTTGTATTTAAGATAGTTTAAAGTAAGGTAAATATATAGAGATATAGTCAATTGGGATGAATTGACTATATAGCATAAGTTACGATGATAGTGACATTTAATACTAAGTCATCCTGAATTTGTTTCAGGATCTATTATACATTTAGAGAAATGCTGAAATAAATTCAGGATGACTTTAAGTGTTCATTAGATACTGAAATAAATTCAGCATGACCATCCAGTTGCCTTCATCTTAGTGACTTCTGCTATAGCTTCAATTACACTGTCTTACATGTTTATTTTAGTAGGTATATTTAGTGTTAAATATAATTAGTAACTCAAGAAAAGTTGATAGAGATTTATTTAATAATTCTGCTGAGGATTTTATACCTATTGCGTGTCATTATGATAGCAACACACTTTTAACTAAAAATGGAGAATTACTTCAGATTATTCAAATAAACGGCATTAATTCAGAAAATATTAGTGATCAATTATTTGATTTAAGAAAAATAGTTCGTAATGCTATCAAAACTAATACAAAAAATAAGAATTTTGCCTTTTGGATTCATACTGTAAGACGTAAAACAAATTTAGATGACCCTACCCCTTACAAAAAATTATTACCCGCAAATATACATAATCTTTGGCAACAAAAAAATTACTGGGATGATAAATTTGTCAATACTTTATATATATCAATAGTTTATGATTCAGCCGCCCTTAAAATCAAAAATTTCGGAACTTTTTTAACCTCACTTTCTTTTAAAAAAGTAACGGATTTTCAAAATAAATATCTAGAATCTTCTATAGGAATATTAACTAACACTGTTAATTCAATACTTTCTGATCTTCAAGAATTTGGAGCAGTAAAATTGGGTATTAGATTTGAAGGAGAGGAATCATATTCTGATCTAATGTTTTTATATCGTAGAATAATCCATCTTAGCGAAGAATATTGTTTAGTACCAATTGCTAATCTAGCTAATGCGTTAGCTTCCAATCAATACGCAGTAGGTAGCGATAAAATTGAAGTAATAAGTGCTGAGCACTATAAAAAATTTGCTTCTATTATTTCACTAAAAGAATATCAAGAAATATCCACCGCAGCTCTTGACAATTTTCTACAACTCCCAATAGAACTAATTACTACCGAAATATTTTATTTTATTGATAAAAAAGAAGTAACTAAAAATTATGAGAAGCAAGCATATATTTTAGAAATTAGTAAGGATGAGCAATTAGCAGAAATTACAGGATTAAGTAGCATTATGAATCGTGATGATTCTTCTTCTAATGAATTTTGTAAACAACAAATTTCTATAGCAATTATAGCTCCAGATTTAGTAAAATTGGAACAATCTGTTGCTAAAGCATCGTTAGAACTTTCTAAAATTGGTATTGTTCATGTACGAGAAGATATCAATTTAGAACAAATATTTTGGTCACAATTACCGAGTAATTTTTCCTTTATAAGAAGAATGACCCCTACTATTATTGACAATGTTGCTGCTCTTGCTTCATTACATAATTTTCCTACCGGAGAACAAAAAAACATTTGGGGAAGAGCAGTCACTCTACTTAGAACAGAAAAAGGTACACCCTATTTTATGAATTTTCATGCTAAAAATTCTACAGGAGGGAACACTTGTATTTTCGGTACTCCTCATACTGGCAAAACTACTTTAACCAATTTTTTAATTTCTGAAGCAACTAAATATAATCCATCAATATTATATATTTCTAATAATGATAACTCAAAAATTTTTATTGAAGCAATTGAAGGACAATGGTCCACCCCAGAAAAAAATGTGATAAACCCATTTTTATTAGATGATACAATTGAATCAAGAAATTTTATTACAGAATTTTTAAAAATTATCTGCAACAATAATTACTCACCTCTTACAGAAGGAGAAATACAATTTCTAGAGCAAATTACTGACAAAATTTTCTTATTAGATATGAAAAATCGTAATTTCACAGAAATTTTAAAATCAGTAGATTTTACTACAGAAAGTGGGGAGTTAATTAAATTAAAATTGGTCGATTATCAAGAATCAGGCTTATATGATGGTGTATTTAATAATAACTTTTCTATATCAGAAGGAAAAACCATAGGGCTTAATTTATATCATTTTTCAGAGAAATCTTTTTCTGAAAGATTCTATCCAACAGATAGAAAACTTTTAGAAACATTTGCTATCAATCTTACTAAACATAATAGCTTGCGTGCCAGTTTAATATACGCTCTAAACTACCATTTCAACTTAATTGGAAAAAATCCTAAAATATTAGCTCTTGATAATCTTGATTCATTGTATAAACCAGAAAATTTTGTTAAGATGTCAGAAATGATTTTAGATCATTTGGCGAAAAATAATGGTGTATTAATTAGTAATTTTAATTTTCAATATCTTGAATCACAAAAAGCAGGAATATTAAAAAGCTGGTTAAATTTGATGGATACACAAATAATTTTACCATCAGAAACAAAACCAGGAACTCTAAAAACAATTTTAGAATTAAAGGAACCAGATATCAATAAATTATCAAAATTATCTGTTACTTCTAGAATGTTTTTAATTAAACAAAATAATCAATCTATAGTCTTAGAATTAAGTATAGGTGGATTAGTAGGAATTACTAAAATTTTATCATGTAGCGAACAGGAATTAGAAATATATAGAAGAATAATAGAACAACACCCAGGGCATCCAGATGATTGGATTAACCCTTTGTATATGGAATTAAACTAATTGTGTTGAGAAGAGGAATTTAAGTGCTTAAAAGATATTACTTGATGTTTTTTTTACTATTTTACTCTCACCAAGCATATTCATCAATTTGGGGTGATATTTGGGGGTGTATTACAAATCCATGTAATTGCGGTTCTAATACTATAAGCGAAACTTGGAATAGTAAGAGCACTAATAGTATAACTAGAACCTTTGAGCCGGACCCTATATGCCCACCATGGAATAGAAGAGATGGCCGCGATTTCGATAGTTGTCTACTGCAATTTGAGCCACCTAAAGCATTTACAGGATTTTATCTACAACATTGCGCAGAAAATACAAATGAAAATACTTATTTTTCCCCTAAAATTCGTATTAGAACTCAGAGTTGCAACCCTTTTGCCTGCTGGAGCCAAAGCGCTACATTAAACTGGGACGGAGAATGTGTATTATGGCCTGGAGCTTTTGGCTTACCGTTACTAAGGATATGTGCCAGAGTTGCTATGCCAGCTGTTGCTCATTCAACTATAAACTCTAAAGAAACACCAGCTGATGATGGTTATGTTGTTGGCAAGCATCTAAATAATGTTGGTTATATAGAGGAAGATGCAAAATATACTGAAGCTAACGGCGCTATTGTTAGTTATAATAGACCAAAATTATGCGCCTATAGTGATCCTGGTCTAGTAAATTTAGTATCTGCTACCGGTGTCCATATAGACCCAATGGATTGGAATCCAAATAAGCAACCATTGCATAGAACAACAAAAACTCATCCTTTAATAGAGGTGATAATATTTTTGGTTGATACTCTTTCTAGCTCTAGCCCGGCAACTATATTAGGCACTTTGCTTGATATGATAGGAGCAGAAGATATACCTGGGCTTAATGTATTACAGATAATATTAAAAGCTATAGGCCAAATTTTTAATATCTTTAACACCTTGGTTATAGAAGCACTAAAACTTTTCGGAGCATTAAATAGGGCTGTTGATTCTTATGAATTTGGGTGCGTAGAATTACCACTGGGACCTTATCCTCCACCATTTTGTCCTAAATTAGAGCAATTTTTTACTTCTCCATCTATTAGACCCATTTGCATCAAGCAATATAAGGATATTACTTTAGAAGAGAACTGGAAGGCTACCTATCCAAAATCATATAAAGATAAAAATCTAATTGATAAACTGTTTATAGAAGATTCAGATACTAAATGCGTGGTATCCAAACTCAGTAATAATATTGTTCAAAACGTTGTACGAATTAGTTTAGATAATTTTATACCTTTGTGCAAAGGTAGTCAAACTCCATCAGATAAATGCGTAATAATTAGAGGATTACCTTCAGCTTCAATAGCTCATACTACTAGCGCGTACCGTGACACTATAAAGAAATGTACTACTAGCAGTGATACTAATTGCGTTGATACAACAATAAACTTCTCATGCAGTGCTACATCTCCGAATAGTTGTCAAGATGGTTTCCGCATAGTTTATGCGCAAAAAATTGGTTCAACTTCTACAATGAGTGCTTATTACGATAATAATTTACAAAATTGTGGACCCAAATCTGCTGGAAAAACTACCTGCCAGGAAATATGGGGTATTAATACAGGAGAGTTTATTGATGTACCAGTTACATTTCCACCAGAACAATTACAAACTGACAATTCTTCAGCTTTATTAAGTTTAGAACAAACAGCTAAACTAAAAGATCCTAATAACATTGAAAGAAATTTTCGTGTTACAATTGCTAGAAATGATTTTTTAGACACTAATATAGATCCACAACTTCAGAGAGATACTAAATCTATTTGTGTAACAGAAGCAAATCAACTAGTTGGATGCGTAAATAGAACATTAGATGGTTATTCTTTAACAACTTATAATTGTGAAGTGCTAGCTGGCATTAGGTGCCCCAATAATAGTTATTTTAACCCACAGTTTGTTGCCCAGATAGAGACAAATCCTGTAGAAGAAAGTGGTATTTCTAAAACTTTTAAAACTGCCACTGTTGTTACTCCATTATCAATTTATTCACCTCTTCCTCCAGCCACAAATCCTCCATCTCCACAATCTATGGAAAACTTAGTGAATTTAGCCGGATTTACATTTAGTTCCTTTATGGCTTATATGCCTAATAATAGGAGTGAATATATTGCAATGCCATTTTCTGTAAGTAAAAAATCTATAAATCCATCATCAAGATATGGAGAATATAAAAATAATGGAGCACCTTATAATGCTCAGGGGCAGGAAGATCCAAATGCTGTATATTTAACAGGCTTAGAATATGTAAATGGGAAGTATATTCAAGGAGGTACTCATAGCTGTTTACAATTGAAAGATACCCAAAAATGTGTCCCAGGTATTAATGAAAATAACTGCGTCCTTGCTAATCTCTCTGAAACAAATACAATTAATTGCAAAGTTTTTAAGGATACGTCTAGTAAATATAATGGTTTAAGGATTTGTAATAATAGAGATAGTGGATGTACTCAGGATGCAGTCATTGAAGGTATTACAATACGCAAATGTGGTACTACACCTGCAATACAATATTGTTATGATAATAATAAAAATAATAATATAGAAGTATGTAAAGTTACCCAGGATACCAATAATAGACTTATCCCATCACGAGATAAAGGAGACGTAATAAATAGTCCTGGTCAACATTTTATTTTAGCAATAAATAGTACAGGGACTCCTGATTATGAGGAAAAAACTCAAGCAATTAGAGATAAAACCTCCTTAGAATTAGGATTGTGTAGTAAATATCCTTTACCTAAATGCTCTAATACCACTGAAAGTAATGCAACATGGCCCGAAACAGAAGTTGGTAATATTGCTAAAGGTACTTGTAAAGATGGTTTTACACCTATCTCTAGTAAGCCGCTAGAACGTTATTGTTTATCAAACGCCACTAAAAAAGAAGTTGCCTTTGAGAAATTAGAAAATGATGTAGGATGTCACAAAGATGAAGGGCTGAAGATCGAATATTCTAGTAATTTTGATTCGAATAGGGTTAAAAATACTATAAACTATAATAGCACTACAAAGACTGGTACTATTCAACTTGGAGACGGGACCACTGGTCATTTATTAAATACATTGCTTTGTGCAAATTATCAAATTACAATACCTGACAAAAATCAAATAGAGTATTTTAAGATACTTGCAAAATCAAATTTTGATGATTATCTAACTATAAGTGTCAATGATGTGATTAGGTATACTCTATCAAAAACACCAGCTTTCTTAGATATGGCTAGAAGTGCAGCTTCAACTTCTTCCTTTAAACTTGCTATTAATGTTGGTAGACCTGGCTTTGGAAACTGGATAGAAGCTCCAGATACTGGAAAGAAAAATTATTTTCCTGAAGATTATAATTTAACCACAATATTGCTCAATGGTACCAATAATCTAAAAATTTGTCTTGGAGTTGTTGGAGGAGGATCTATAGATATAACTATGGAATATAAGTTAAAACCTTAATTTCATTATTTTGTGCTATACTCTACTTTAGAAAAATATTATAACAGCTAATAACTGTCTTATTCTGTTATAATATTTTATATGAAAAATACTTACTATATTACCACTCCCATCTATTATGTTAACGATATACCACATATAGGTCACGCTTATACCTGCGTTACATCAGATGTACTAGCAAGATTTATGCGTTTATCAGGTAAGGAAGTTATGTTTCTAACTGGTACAGATGAACATGGACAAAAAGTAGAAAAATCTGCTATAGCAAAAAATATCGAACCTCAAGCATTTACTGATCTTGTCTCTCAATCATTCTGTACATTAATGACTTCAATGAATATTTCTAACAATGATTTCATTAGAACCACAGAGGATCGTCATAAACAAGCAGTTAGTAAATTATGGCAAGAATTAGTTGATAGTGGGAATATTTACCTTAGTTCATATAATGGTTGGTATTCAATGCGAGATGAAGCTTTTTATAATGAATCAGAATTAATAAATGGCTTCGCTCCTACTGGTGCACCTGTAGAATGGGTTGAAGAACCAAGTTATTTTTTCAAATTATCTAATTGGCAAGAGAAATTACTAGAGTTTTACTCTGATAACCCTGATTTTATTAAGCCTGACTCTAGACGTAATGAAGTCATTAGTTTTGTTAAATCTGGTCTACATGATTTATCTATATCACGATGCAGCTTTAAATGGGGAATATCAGTCCCAGGTAATAAAGAGCATGTGATATATGTTTGGCTTGATGCCTTAACTAACTATATTACAGCTTTAGGATATCCAGATAAAGCAAATAACTATCAAAAATTTTGGCCGGCTGATGTCCATGTAGTTGGGAAAGATATATTGCGTTTCCACGCTGTATATTGGCCAGCTTTTCTTATGGCTGCTGGTCTTGAGCTACCGAAATGTATAATGGCTCACGGTTGGTGGACTAATGAAGGACAGAAAATATCAAAATCCATAGGAAATGTTATTGACCCTTTTAAATTAATAGAGGAATTTGGACTAGATCCAGTTCGGTATTATTTAACTAGAGAAGTAATATTTGGTTCTGATGGTAATTATTCTAGAAGTAGTTTAATTAATAAAATAAATAGTGAATTATCTAACAAAATTGGTAATTTATTGCAAAGAACATTAGCATTTGTTTATAAAAATAATGATGCAAAAATCCCAATAATTAGTAAAGATACTCTAGCAATTATTTATAATTTACCATTAATTAAGATGGCAGAAAAGTTTGTTACAGATAGCTATTCACTAATGGAAGCATTTGAAATAAATTCTGTTCTAGAAAATATTATTACTTTAGCAGAAGAAGCAAATATTTTTATAGATCGTGAAGCTCCTTGGAATTTAAAGAAAACTGATCCAAGTAAAATGTTAGAAGTATTATATACATTATTGGAAACAATACGATATATAGCAACAATACTGCAACCATTCGTTCCTACTTCTGCAAATAAAATGCTAGATCAACTATCAATACCTCATGATCAAAGAATGTTTAAACATTTAACTAAAGAATTTGCTATAACATCAGGGATAAGTATTAACATACCAGAACCAGTATTTCCTAAATTTCAGGTATCAGATGATTAAATCAAGTTATAAATATATCGATTCACCTATTTCTAAGATCCTTTTAACTTCTGATGAAAACGTTCTAACTGGCTTATATTTTGCTGGACAGAAACATATACCATTAATAAATGATCAAACTTATCAGGCAAAAGATTTAGATATATTTAACCAAACTAACCTAGAATTAACTGAATATTTTGCTGGTAGTAGAATAAAATTTACTATTCCCTATCATTTTACTGGTACTGATTTTCAGAAAAAGATATGGTCTATAATTTCTGATATTCCATATGGGGGAACTATTAGTTATCAAGATGTTGCGAATACAGCAAAAAATCCTCAAGCTGTAAGAGCAGCAGCAAATGCTGTAGGACGAAATAAATTATCAATTATAGTGCCATGTCATAGAATAATAGGGAGTAATTCTAGTCTAACTGGTTATGCTGGAGGATTACATCTTAAGCAAAAATTACTAAGTTTAGAAGGATATAGCATTTAGTCTTTTTTATCTTCATCAGGTAATTTATTTTTATACATAAAAGGCAACTGTAATAAGATAAATACTATAGTTACTGGTAGAGCTCCAAATACTTTAAATTTGACCCAAGTTAATTCAGAAAAATTACGCCAGACTATTTCATTGATTACTGCCATAAATAAAAAAAACAGAGCTACTCTATAGCTTAAAATATTCCAAATTCTATCTTCAAGTTGAATAAAATGATTAAGCATATATTTCATAAATGATGTATTTTTAATAGCGCTATATAAAAAAGCGCTACCAAAAATAATATATAAAATAGTTGGTTTTATTTTAATATACATAGCATTGCCAGTAAGCAATGATATACTAGCTGAAATTAATAATACTACTGATGATACTAAAGTAGAAATAGGTAATTTATATTCAACAAAATAATAAACACTAACACAAATAAGTGATGTAATAAGCATATATAAGGTAGCACTTTCTATACTACCACCATAGAAATATCCAATAAAAAAAGCTGCAAGAGGGGCTATTTCAGATATAAATTTTAACATAAATTATTGCACTGCTCCATTATTTGCTTTTACAAGATTCTTATTACTCAAACATCTAGTTTTAATTTGTATTAAAATATTAATTATAACTATTGTAGAAACATAAAATAGCACTTGTAATCCATTTGGTCTAGCAATATATCCTGTTATCATATTTAATAACTTTCCATATACACTTCTATCTGAAATAATCCAAGAACTATCCCACAATTGATCAGATAAAAACATAACAATTCCTGAAGACGTTAATATTCCAGCTGCTTCTGCTGCAAATCCACTAGCAATTAACATTAATAACACTGTAGAAATACGGAATATATATTTTTGTTTAGCTAATTTTATTAACCCTAAATATATTATGATACCAAGAGAAAAACCACTTATCATACCGCATATCAAACCAAGTATATAGCTATTAGCGTCAACTACTTCTACTGAAGAAATACTATAAACTAGTATAATAATTTCTATACCTTCTCGGAGAATAGTTAAAGCAACAATTAGAACCAGCATTACAGCACTACTATCACCACTATAAATTTTCTCAGATAAATTATTAAAATCTTGTCTTATTTTACCGCCGTAACCCTGCATCCATACAATGGTCCACCCTATTAAAACTACTGTTAACAAAATAACTATAGTATTAAATATTTCATCTCCCATACCACTAAATGCTACTGACATGGCACGAGCAAAAAAAGCAAATAAAGCAGCTAAAACTGTACCAAGCATGCTTCCTGCTATTATATAAATTCTAGATTTCTCGATTTGTTTTGTAACAGCAAGTATTATTCCTAGTAATAAAGCTATTTCTAAACACTCTCTAAATACTACTAACGCTATCTTAAACATTTTTTAAACCTGAACTATCTACATTATTTTTATATTCATATTGAATACCTATATTATTTAGATATCAAATTCCTACAGCCAATTAATGTTAGTATAACCAAACATAACAGTTAAACTCTTAATTAACTGCAGCAACGTTTACCATATTTCTAATGAGAATAATAGTATTTCTTATTAAAAATTACTCAACTATTAAAGATCCTTGAGCTGTCTCTTGATTAAAGTCTCCAAAGAAATCATATTTACCAGGAGACAATGGAGCAAGGATTATAGTAATAGACTCTTTTGACCTCACTATCTTTTCACGATGTAAATCATGACTTTCAAATTCCTCTACTGTATCATCGTGATTATGAATTATAAAACGAATTTTTGTGCCACTTGGAATTTTAATAATCGCAGGATCAAATCGATGATCCTTAATAACAGTTTCAATTTCCAATACTTTAATATCTGTATTATCTGTACTCTGATTCTTAAAAATTGAAAAGATAGTTATTAATAGCGCACTAGCTATTGCTATTAATATATAAATGTTTTTCCTTTGCATTTCACACCCTTTTTAAATCATTAAAATAAGACGTTGCATAAATTAGCTAAACAACTCAGCTTGAAAGTTTTATTATTGTTACAAAATATACTAAAGCAACTAAAATAATAAGAATATATAATAATACATAACTCTTTTGCTTCTTATTATGTTTTGTTTCTTTTGGGGCACTCATAATTCCTCAATATTTATAGCAAATTTATATTAATTCACTATAGTTAATCTAGATAAATTAAATTACTTCAGTGCAACAAACAAAGCCTATATATTACTAGGTAAGCAAGAAGCAACAAAATAGATAATTTTTCTCCATTAACTATACACCAAAAATATTAATTATAAATACTATATCATCTGCTGCTTCTTTTAGATAATCAAACCGACCAGAAGACCCTTGATGTCCTGAATCCATATTAGTTTTTAATAATAAAATATTATTATCTATCTTCTTTTCTCTAAGTCTTGCTACCCATTTAGCTGCTTCCCAATAACCTACTCTGGGATCAGAAAGTCCTGCTGTAACAAATAAACTTGGATAATTTTGAGGCTTAATATTATCATATGGAGAATATGATTTAATATAATTAAAATATTCCAAATCTTTAGGATTACCCCATTCTTTAAATTCTCCAGGAGTTAACGGTAAGCTTTCATCTAACATAGTATTTAATACATCAACAAAAGGTACATGAGCAATTGCTGCCTTAAATAATTCAGGTCGTTCATTAATCACCGCCCCTATTAATAATCCGCCAGCGCTACCACCACAAATTACTATATTATTTTTAGTAGTATATTTGTCCTTAATAAGAATCTCAGCAGATGCAATAAAATCATTAAAAGTTCTCTTTTTATTAAGGAATTTGGCAGACTCATACCAATCATGCCCTAAATCATCACCACCTCTAATATGAGCAATAGCATAAATAAATCCACGATCTACCAAAGATATTGCAGTATTTCTAAATGATACCGGCATAGCATGACCGTAAGAACCATAGCCATATAAGTATACAGGGTTAGAACCATCTTTTTTAAATAAAGATTTTTTATATAATAAAGTAACAGGTACTTTTACTCCTTCACTATCGGCAAATATTCTTTCTACCTTATATTCTTCAGGATTAAAGCCACTCGGAATTTCTTGAATTTTTAATATTGATAATTTTTCAGTAGTAAAATCATAATTATATGTAGTACTAGGTCTAGCAAGAGAAGAGTAACTTATTCGAATGTCATTTTCCTGAAAATTAGTAGACATGGCAATAGCTGTAAAAGAAGCATCTGGGAAATTGATAACTTTTTCTGCTCTATCTTGTAAATTTTTTATCTTAATTAATGGAAGCCCCATATCCCGATAATTAAGTATTAAATAATTTTTAGTAATATCAAAACTTGATAAATATTTAGATGAGTCTTCAGAAATATAATCGTTGCTCCATTGATCATTTTGAAAATTATTTTCATCCACTATAACAATACGAAAATTCTTAGCACCTTCATTAGTTTTAATATAAAAATTATTGTCATTATGCTCAACATCATAAAATATATCATCTTTTAATGATCTAATGAGTTTCATTTGAAAACTATGATCTTCCATTTTGATAACATAAATCTCATTAGTACTATGGCCAGACATGTTAACAAAGATATATTTCTTGCTCGACGACTTACTAGCATGTAATCGGTATAATGGATCAAAAATCTGAAATATTAGCTTATCATTTGAGTTAATGTCTCCTAGAGAATGAAACATTAACTTATCAGGACGCCACTGATCATTAAGAGGCTTATAAAAAAAACCTTTAAGCTTCTCATGCCAAATAATATTACCATCAACATTTTCTATTTTATCAGGTAAATATTCTTGGGTTTTTAAATTAAAGATTTTTATTGTATATCTCTCATCACCTGTATAATCAACACTATACGCCAATAATGTATGATCAGGTGATACAGCTAACGATCTAACGTCAGTAAATTTTTGCCCTTTAGCCAATAGGTTAACATCCAAGATAATTTCTTCAGTAGCTTCTGTTGAATTAAATTTACGACAATATATAGGATAATTCTTATCTTCTTCTGTTTTACTATAGTAATAATAATCGTCTTTCTTAACATATGTAGACTGATCAGCTAACTTTACTCTACCTTTAAGTTCTTTAAATATCTCATCTTTTATCTTTTGCATAGGAGTAAAAAATTGCTCTGCATACTTATTCTCTTCCTGTACATATTCTATAATTTTCTGATCTTTAACGTTTGGCCAATTAGAATCTCTTAGCCATGCGTATTCATCCGTTATTTTCTGGTTATTTATTACAGTACTATGTTCTATTTTATCAGCCTTAGGTGCTATCATTTTATTCTCCTCTTGTTGACAGCTATGTAATACAAACACAGCAATAATAAATAAATTAATAAGTTGCATAAAGTAATATTACAGATATTCATGAAATATAGTTAAATTATTATTATTTTTTAACTTTTTATGTTTACGTATATAATTAATTTTAAACTTAATCTAGGTATTACTAAACTCAACCACTACCGGCTGAGAGCCAGTAGTGGTTGAGTACTCTGATATTTTTAGTGTAATAAATAATTTTAGTTATTACGTTGATACCCACAAGAAAATAAGCTTTTTGATTTAAAAAATGTAGATTAGTAAGTAATTTATCTGAATATTGGTATGGGATAAATTTTATATGCCAATAATTAATATCTTCTATATCAACAATAGGTTAAGTTCATTATTAATAACTCAACCTATTGTGATTAAATGCAAAGTTTTTATATTTTTAATACTAGATTATTTGTCTAAACCTTATTCATCAGATCTTTGAGCCTTTTTACGGTCATTTGGATTTAGTATAGCTTTACGTAAACGAATTGATTTAGGTGTTACTTCCACTCTTTCATCATTTTGGATATAGCTGATAGATTGCTCTAGTGACATAATTACTGGTGGGGTGAGGCGCATTGCCTCGTCTTTTCCTGAAGCTCTAACGTTTGATAATTGTTTGGCTTTTAAAGGATTGACTTCTAAATCATTATCACGATTATGTTCTCCAATAATCATCCCTTGATAAACAGGAACGTTGGGATTTATAAACATTTTTCCACGATCTTCTAGATTCCATAAAGCATAAGCAACAGCGTCACCATCACCATTTGAAATTAGTACACCATTACGCCTTCCTTCAATGGCTCCCTTATAGGGTCCATAACCATGGAAAACACGGTTCATGACACCTGTACCACGAGTTTCGGTTAAGAATTGACCATGATAACCAATAAGACCTCTAGATGGTCCGAAGAATGTTACTCTAGTTTTACTGCCACCTGATGGTCGCATATCAGTCATTTCAGCTTTTCGTAAGGCGAGTGATGCAACAACTGTTCCAACAAACTCGTCATCAACATCTATTTGGATTTCTTCAATAGGTTCAAGTCTTTTGCCATTTTCATCTTCTTTAAATAAAACCCGTGGTCTACTAATAGATAATTCAAATCCTTCACGACGCATGGTCTCAATTAATATACCAAGTTGTAATTCCCCACGACCAGCAACTTGGAAAGAATCCTTTTCTTCAGTCTGATTGACTCGTAGAGCAACATTGCTTTCAATTTCTCTCATCAGCCTATCCCCGACTAATCTAGCGGTAAGTTTTGATCCTTCTCTTCCTGCTAAAGGGGAGTCATTTACTCCAAAAGTCATAGATAATGTTGGTGGGTCTATTGGTAGGGAAGGTAGTGCTTCGGTAATTTCTGGGGAGCATATAGTATCTGCAACGTTAGCATTTTGAATTCCTGCTATGGCAATAATATCACCTGCAGAAGCTGTTTCAACAGGTGCGCGTTCAAGCCCTCTAAAAGATAATATTTTGCTAATACGAGCATTTTCTAATACGCTATTATCCCGACTAAGTACTTTAACATTTTGGTTGATTTTTACTGTACCACTATTGATACGACCGGTAAGTACGCGACCAAAATATGAGTTATACTCTCTGGTAGTCACTAACATAGAGAAAGGGGCTTGCTCATCTACAACTGGAGCTGGGACATGTGATATTATTAAATCAAAAAGAGCTGATAAATCTTTCTCTTCTTTCTCGAAAATATTAGATGCCCACCCGGCTCTACCTGATGCATAAAGAATAGGAAAATCTAATTGTTCATCTGTTGCTTCTAGTGCCATAAATAGTTCAAATACTTCATCTACTACTTCACTTACTCTTCTATCAAGGCGGTCAATTTTATTGATCACAACAATTGGCTTTAAACCAAGTTTTAACGCTTTCGACAATACAAATTTGGTTTGTGGCATTGTGCCTTCAGAGGAATCAACTAATAATATCACTCCATCTACCATACTAAGTATACGTTCTACCTCGCCACCAAAATCTGCGTGACCAGGAGTATCCACGATATTAATGCAAGTATCTTTCCACATAAAAGAAGTACATTTAGCTAAGATAGTGATACCACGTTCACGTTCTAAATCGTTAGAATCCATCGCTCGTTCTGCTACTGCTTGATTATCACGGAAAAGGCCACTTTGTTTTAACATATTATCAACTAAAGTAGTTTTTCCATGATCAACGTGAGCGATAATAGCAACATTGCGTAGAGACGAAGCAGACATTAAGAACCTATTAATATTAATTTTGATCGCTCATTATAACCTAAAATATAATGAATTGGAATAGAATAGATGATTTTATCTGTAAATAGGCTTGACGCTATTATAGTAAATATATTAAAATATGACCGTATGATACGAATCGTATTGATAGGATAACTACAATACTTATTCTGTTTTATATAAATTATTCGTAAGATAATAATAGCATAGCTTTAAAACACATAAGGAGTTTAACATGCCAAATTTGCTAATGGATCCACTACTTTCACAGGTTCAAATTAAGGAGATTGATAAAACTGATGCATCTATCATGAATTTTATTGTACGTAATAATGGTGGTTATCTGAAGAAACATGAAAAAGGCGCTAATATACCTGAGACATGGAATGATAAAAGTAAGTTTTTAGCAATATATGTATAATGGCGATATAACAAATTATCACTGAGCGAAAAAAATGACTGTAAAACAAAATTGGGTTCTGAACTAGAGATTGAATATAAAAATGCTTCGTATATTTGTGAGGATAGTCATGTAACGCTTCTTAAGTATTTCTTTGAGTTTGGTGGTCAAGCAACATCATTACCAAAATATTATAAAGATCTGTATGATAACCATCATGATGATTTTTCTCAAAATATTGATACAACTATTAACGGAAGTGCATCTGACGGTAATTATGAGGAATTTTTAGAATTATCATCAAAGTTAAAAGGAGTAAATGAAAATTTCAAAGAAGAAGAATTAGAGAATTTAATTAAAGGTACAAATGATTGCTTTATAAAATGCCTTCAATCAAACCCTCAAAATCACCTGGTTTATGATCAGTATAAAGCTACATATGATACGGTATCATTAGATACCATGAAGAGTTTTATGTTAGCTAATGTATTAGATTCTATGGAGAGGGAACATTTAGATAGAGAGCCACTTCTTGTTAATATAACAGGTGATATATTTTAACGTTGCTATTCTAGATATCATTAGATCTGCAGCGGAAACCCAAAAAATCAGGCATCATTGCGAGGGAATATAAGCTCCTGAGTGAATCTTATAATATTGCTTTTTTCCTAATTATGGCTTTACGTATATCGAATCTATAATTAGGAAAAGGCTATTTAACAAACACCCAATCTTTATCAGTATAATCATTTTTACTGTATTTATAATCTAACTCAGAAAACTCTTTTAATTTTTCAGGGGTATCTACAAGGTGTTTGCTAATAAAATTAACCATAGAGCCTCTAGCTTTTTTAGCATTGATACCAATTATTTGTAACTTATTATTTTTATATTCTTTAAAATGAATATTAATTATAGGATATTTAAGCTCATCTAAATCGATACTGCTAGAATATTCATTTGATGCTAAATTAATCAAATATTGGTTTTGCTTAGTTGCTAATATTTTATTTATATAAGAAGTAATATTATTTTGCCAAAATTCTGCTAATTTCATAATATTTGGCAACTTCACTGCCATTTCTAATCTATAAGGTCTAATTAAATCCAAAGGTTTAAGTACTCCATATAATCCTGATATAATTAATAAATGATCTTGAAGAAAGCTTAACTGTTGTTTTGTAAAATTTTTCCGGTCTATATTGTTATAAACATCTCCATCATAGGCAAATATTGCTTGTTTAACTGAATGATTATTAAAATCTTGAAATCTATCGTAGTTTAAATCAGTTAATTTATCGCTAATACTCATTAATTTTTTGATATGATCTTTTGATAGATTCTTGCATATTTGCAAGATATGTTGGGTTTGTTCAGTAAAAATAGGTTGGGTAGAAGGTAAATCAACTATTGGAGAGGTAAAATCTTGAGACTTGGCTGGGGAGATTATGGTGAGCATATTCTTTTACTTTAAAATAAATTAAATTTTAATATGTGGTGAAAATAATCGTCATGGCAAGCGATTTGTTTGCACACATTGGGCGGTCATCGAGTAATCAATACATTAAAATATGATATAGTATTAAAATATTTTTCTGGATGAGACACTCTCACTTACGTTAACTCGCCATGACAGCTTTTTGTTTTAGTTTTTTACATATAATATGATAATTCTTTATCACTACACCAATTCAATTAGCTTCTTTACCCCATTTACTGATTGATCAAATAAAACTTTCTCTTCTTCAGTTAGTTTTATTTCTATTATTCTTTCTACGCCGTTTTTACCAATAATTACTGGTACGCCAACGTAACAATCATTAACACCATACTCACCTTGAAGATAAGCAGCACAGCCTAAGATTTTACGCTTATCTTTTAAATAGCTTTCAAGCATTTCTATAGCTGAAGTTGCTGGAGCGACATAAGCAGAGCCAGTTTTAAGCAATGAAACAATTTCTCCACCTCCATTTCTAGTACGATCTATTATAGCATTAATTTTTTCATTAGTTGACCAACCCATTTCTACTAGATCCAAAACAGGTATACCATTAATTGTTGAGTATCTAATTAATGGAACCATTAGATCACCATGCCCTCCAAGAACAAAACTACTAATATTCTCTACAGAAACATTAAATTCATTAGCTAAAAATAAGTTAAATCTTGATGAATCAAGAACTCCAGCCATGCCTACTACCTTATTATGAGGCAAGCCGCTTTCTTTTAACATTACATAAACCATAACATCAAGAGGATTAGTAATAACAATCACAAATGCATTGGGAGCATATTGCTTGATATTATTGGCAACTGTTTTGATGATGCCGCTATTCACATTAATTAAATCATCGCGGCTCATTCCTGGTTTTCTTGGTAATCCAGCTGTCACAATGACTACATCTGAACCTTCCATATCCTTGTAGTCATTAGTTCCCTTGATGTTGCAGTCCGATCCAGTGATAGACCCTGCTTGAGAGATATCTAGAGTTTTGCCCTGGGGAAATCCTTCGGCTATATCAAACATTACTACATCACCTAGTTCTTTTAGGCTGATTAGATGAGCGAGTACACCACCAATATTTCCGCCGCCTATTAAAGAAATTTTTGTTCTTTTAGCCATATCTAATTCTCACTTTAATTTAAATACTCTATCTTGAAAGCGCATTTATGAGTTCATTGAATCAAAAAAATCCATATTTGTCTTAGTATTTTTTAATTTATCTATTAAAAATTCTGCTGCATCTATGGTACCCATTGGATTAATGATTCTACGGAGAACCCACATTTTAGTTAGAATTGCTTTATCTACTAGGAGTTCTTCCTTACGTGTACCAGACTTAGTAATATCTATAGCCGGATAAATACGTTTATCCGCTATTTTACGATCCAGAACTATCTCAGAGTTACCAGTTCCTTTAAATTCTTCAAAGATAACTTCATCCATACGAGAACCTGTTTCAATAAGTGCAGTTCCTATTATAGTTAATGAGCCACCATTTTCAATATTTCTTGCAGCACCAAAGAATCTTTTTGGTCTTTGCAAAGCGTTAGCGTCAACACCACCAGTTAGGACTTTACCGGAAGATGGAACAACTGTATTATAAGCTCTTGCAAGCCTGGTTATAGCGTCAACTAATATTACTACGTCTCTTTTATGTTCTACTAATCTTTTGGCTTTTTCAATTACCATTTCAGCAAGTTGTACGTGCCTGCTTGCTGGTTCATCAAAAGTTGAGCTTACTACCTCTCCACGTACAGAACGTTGCATATCAGTTACTTCTTCTGGACGTTCATCAATTAATAACACTATTAAAAATACTTCTGGATGATTTGTAGTAATTGCATGAGCAATATTTTGTAATAAAACTGTTTTACCAGTTCTTGGAGGCGCCACGATTAATGCTCTTTGGCCTTTACCCATTGGAGCAACTAATTCAATTATTCTAGTGCTAAAATCTTTGCTATTATTTTCTATTTCTAAAGCTAATTTTTCTTCAGGGTAAAGAGGGGTAAGATTGTCAAAATGTATTCTGTGATATGCTTTTGATGGTTCTTCAAAATTCACTTTATTGACTTTTAATAAGGCGAAATATCGTTCTCCTGCTTTTGGTGCTCTAATTTGACCTTCCACAGTATCACCTGTACGTAATCCAAAACGACGAATTTGGCTAGGAGAAATATAAATATCATCAGGACCAGCTAAGTAATTTACTTCTGGAGATCTAAGAAACCCGAAGCCATCAGGTAAAATCTCAAGTACACCTTCTCCTGAAATTAAACCACCTTGTTCAACAGATTTTTTTAATATAGCAAAGACCAACTCTTGTTTTAATAAAGAACTAACGTTCTCAATACCAAGATTTTCTGCCTGCATTTGGAGTTCTTCAGGTAATTTGCTTTTTAATTCTTTAAGATTTATAGTCACAACATTATCTTTATTATGATTAGAGAGTTGTTTTTCATCATTATTATTTGTATCAAGTGATTCTTTATTAGTATCAGAGATTGTATTTTTGTGCATAGATATTTTTAGATTAGTTATGATAAGGTTATTTTAAAATTGTGGAAACAATAAACCTTAGAGAATTAAGTTAGTTTAATACCAATTAAAAGATTAAAGCTCAGTTAAAAAAGTGCTAAAATAGTTAAGAGGATTTCCCTATCTTTTTTTTCATTTAAGGTAAATTATTGATTAATTTAAGTAAGATGAAACTTAGCTGAGATTTGAAGTTCTTAGTTATATCATTATCTATTCAATATAGCTAAAATGCCTCAAACATATAAACTATTTACCAAATTATTTTAATTATGTCAAATAAATTTAGATAATTTTCTATTTTCATCCATTTAAATTTTATTTTTTAAAGCTTATATTTTTATTATATGTTGTAGACTGAACAAAAATAACGGTAAGTTCTAGAATTAATTAAGCCAGATATAATAATTTTTAATTAAAAAAATATAGATATTATGGCTCACTTAACGATAGATGAAAGATTCAAAATATACGAAATACATAACATGGGATATAGCTCTAGATATATAGCT
>JAJIYR010000094.1 GCA_020881085.1 Rickettsia endosymbiont of Bryobia graminum
GTTCTGATACATCTATAATGGACTGAAAAATCAAGACAAAAAAATTAGTACTCTTGTTTCCTAATATCACGATCATCAGGCAGCAATTTGCTGATAATTTTGTATATAATTCAGATATACATTCATAGGTTTTTTATAACCAATACTTGAATGAAATCTTTGATAATTATATTTATGCAGATAATTATCAACACTCTCTTTTAGCTCTTTAACATTGTTAAAATCATTAATAAAAATAAAATTATATTTTAAAGTTCTAAAAAACCTCTCTATCACTATATTATCAATACTCCTACCTTTGCCATTCATTGAAATTTGGATATCATGCTCCTTGAGGATATTTATGTGTTCATAACTGGTATATTGGCTACCTTGATTTTTCAGTCCATTATAGTATTAACAGCCAGTTGCATAACATCTCTGGAGCTTGTATCTTTTTTTTCTTCACTAATTACTAATAACCCAACACGTAAATTATCCCATTGTTTTATTGATAAAGCCTTAGCGTAACTATCTGTACCGTCGCTTTTTATCCCTGCTTTCCAGTAAACAAAGCCTGGATAAATTGAGCGAGACGCGCTCCCGCTACCAAGACGAGCAAGAACAGATAACTGTTCACTTGTTAAATTCCAATTGAATAAGTCATCTAGAGCTATTACCAAAGCCGCAAATCCAGAAGCAGATGAAGCAAAACCAGAAGCGGTAGGTAAGTCATTTTGGGTTTCTACCTTAAAATACATATTGCTTGTTGAACGGAACAAATTTAAAAACTCTATTGTTCTTTTCCTAAACTCACTATTAGTTGGCATTTCTTTGTCATTTAAAAATACTTGATCATTATTTTCATTTATAGAAATTGTTGTAACGGTATAGTAAGGTAAAGCTAAAGAAAGGCTTGAGGTATAGGGTAGATTTAGTTCTTTGTTTTGTTTCCCCCAGTACTTACATAAAGCTATATTTACAGGAGCTCTTCCTATACCTTTTTGTTTAATACTATATGGTTGTCTTGGTAAAATACGTTTTATTGTTTCATGTTTTGTAAATTTGTTACCATCTCCTGCAAACGCAGAGTAAGTAAAAAAAAAGTGTTATTATTAAAATTACTTTATTTAAGCTGTTTAATTTTATCATACTACTAATGCTAAGTTTGGGTTTTACTGTATTTCCAACCATTGAGTCAATAAGTCATCTAATTTTTTCTTATAGTCAGATAGATCGTTACTGGTTTTGTTAAATTTAGTAGGATTCGCTAAATATAATGAGCCATCGCTTAATATCAGCTCCAGACTTTTAATTTGTTGCTCTAGCTTATCTATTTCTTGTGGTAATACTTCAAGTAATCTTTGATCCTTATAGGATAATTTTTTGTCTTTAATTTCTTTTTCTTTAGGAGTAGGTAAGATGGTATGCTTATTTGTTGATAGCTTATCATTGGTTGTAGTTTTACTGATTATTAATCGTCTATAATCCTCATAACTACCAGCTAAATCAGTTATTTTATTGTCAGCAAAAATTAAGGTTCTAGTGACTAATCTATTTAAAAAATCTCGGTCGTGGCTGATTAATAATAATGTACCAGAATAATCTGCTAAAATATCTAGCAGAACTTCTAGACTATCCATGTCAAGATCATTAGTTGGTTCATCGAGGATTAATAAATTTCCTGGATTAATTAATGTTTTAGCAAGAAGTAGCCTGCTTGCTTCCCCACCTGATAAAGTTGACACTTTAGCTGTAAGTAATTTAGGGTCAAACATGAATTGCTTTAAATATCCCGCAACATGCATAGTTTTGTTAGGCAAGAATATTTGATCACCACCAGTAGGGCATAATATTTGCTGTAAGGAGTAGTTAGGATTTAATTCAGTCCGGTGTTGGTCAAAATACGAAATTTCTAATTTATTTCCATGAATTACTTTACCAGAATTTGGCTCAATTTGCTTAGTGATTAATTTGATTAAAGTAGTTTTTCCTGAACCATTTGAGCCAATTATTCCTATTTTCTCGCCTTTGGTAACTCTAAAGGTGAAGTTAGTGATAATATTTCTTTGTGGATAGTTAAAAGAAATATTATCAAGCTCGATGATAAATTTACTTTTATTAACATTATCATTATGATCTATTTGAACTTTTTGTTTAGATAAGGCTAATTTATTAGATTGTTGCCTTGTTATTTCCCGTAAATTTTTTAGATCACCCAATCTTTTTTGATTTCTTTTTCTTCTGGCTGTTACGCCAGTTTGTAGCCAATCATTTTCAGTATCCAGTTTTTTATTTAATTTTCTTAAAATAGCCTCTTCTTGCTCTATAATAATATCTTGCCATTCCTCAAAATATTTAAACCCTTTATCTGGTTTTCGTAAATTACCCCGATCTAACCACCAAATTTTATTAGTAACATTTGTTAAAAATGTTCTGTCATGACTTACACAAATAATTGCTCCAGCGTAAGATTTAACAAAATCCTCAAGCCATTCTATTGTTGAAATATCAAGATGGTTAGTTGGTTCATCAAGTAGAAGTATATCTGGTTCAGATACTAAAGCCTTAGCAAGACTGGCTCTTCTGATTTGTCCCCCAGAACAATCTGCTAGGTTACTATTCTTATCTAACTGAAGTTTTTCTAGTATTATATCAATTTTATACTGGTCGATGTCATGTTCAGTAAACTGATGTAAAATAAAATCATAGATAGTAATATTTAAATTAGTTTTAACTTCTTGATGTAAATAGTCAATTTTTGTTCTAGAATCATGGAATAATTCGCCACTATCTAGCTCATAATTTCCAGAAATTACTTTCATTAAACTAGATTTACCACAACCATTTCTGCCTATTAAACAGATTTTATCACCTTTATAAATATAAAGTTCTAAGTCAGATAATATAGCTTTGTCAGCAAAATTTAAATTACCATTTTTTATATAGTAGATTGGAGTAGTCATAATTGGCTAATAAAATAATTATGGGGTGTTATAGTAGTTTATTGATGCGCTGAGACATGGTCATTATCTATTAACTTATAGATACCTTCAGCGGCACACTCAGCATCAGTACGTATATTACCAGTAAATTTAGGTATAAAAGGGCCTCTTTCATAGTTACTAGGAAATTTTTGAACAATGCCATTTGTGACCACGTCATTTATAAAGTTAATGTGAGAGGAACTCATTGCTTGATTATAATCTCCTGATAGTACATATACTTGACCAAGATTAAGCAAATTAGTAGCTATAGTAATTTGTGATGTTGATTCTCCAGCTATTATGGCGATATTAGCTTTATTCGAGCGAATTGCCCCTAAAAAAGCATCATATAAGTTTTTCTCTCCATATTTAAAATCGGAAACAATAATATAAGCGCTATTAAGTCCTTCTTTGTTTACTGCGTTTACAAAAGCCTGAGTTACTAAATCCATTGGAGAATTGGATTTATGATCACTCATTAGTTCATCAGTACCTGCTTTATATTTTCCTGTTCTTGGACCATTGGTTACTAATAAGATTTTATTATGTTCTTTAGCAAATTTACCCAGTTTAGATCCTAATACTTCTGCATTCTCTGCTGTGTAATAATGCTGTGTATTACTTTGATCCGGGGCATCGCCTGGTAAAACAACTAATACTAAGCCTGAGTTATTAGGTAATGTAATATTCTTAACCCAGTTTTTATATTCCTCATCAATTTGTTGTATAGTTTTATTATGAGGAACACCTATAGTCTGGATTAATTTTGTTTTATTCTTAATAATAATTTGTTTTTCAGGATTAGCAGATTTAGGCAAAATAATCGCGTCATAATGTTCAAAGTTTTTAAAATTTTCTGGTATTTGGTGACCACTCCAAACAAATTTTAAATCAATATCGTTATTAGTATGTTTATCTAATTGATCTAATAGTGCTCTCCCATAATTACCAGCTCCTAATATAATAATATTATCTTTAGAGTTATTAATTTTATTTTGTACTTCTGATATTTTTTTACTATCTATTTGGTATTTTCCATCTTTTATACTTGAGGTTACAATCTTAATATTTTCTGCTGGAAGTATTTTTTGTAAGGCATCAGTTATGCCATTAACATTGGCATTATCTCCAGTAAATTGTGCACTTAATAATGTTATTATAATAAATTTATTTATCATTTTTTTATATTTTAAATATATTATGACTAATATACATATTGTTAAAAATTTGTATAGGTTAAGTTGAGGATGCTATGTTAGATTATAGTATGGCTCCTGCACTTAACTCAACTTACATATAAGAAGCTGCGTTATCATAACTGAAATCTATAATAACATCATATATTCTTGTTAATTACCTATTAAGCTAGGGTAATAGGATTCCTCGTAAATACTTCAAAGATAATAGTTAGGTTTATCAATAGAATGATTGCTGGGATTTTCTAGAAAATTTTTAAATTTAAAAATTTAGTTTTATAATAAAGTTTTAAGAAATTTTTGATTGGAAGATTTACGTATACTTAATCAGTTTAAATCTCTTTTGGGTATATTCCAGGCCGCTTGCGGCGTAATATGGAGGAATGAGCAAATATATACACAAAAGTCATAATGTTACGGTACTGCTGTATCACATGGTATTTCCAGCAAAATATCGCCGAGCATTGTTTGACGTATCAGTTGATCAAGTATTACGAG
>JAJIYR010000095.1 GCA_020881085.1 Rickettsia endosymbiont of Bryobia graminum
GTGGGTATATTGGTAGAAATCGTGATCATCCGCCTGGTATTATAAGCCTGTGGCGTGGATGGAGTAGGTTGATGAATATGGTTAATGATTACAAGATCTTAGTTGGTATCAGGACATAAAAACTTATGGGTAATCCTAAGAATTAAGCTATTTATAACTTTCTTTTAACTAGTTATGCTAAAAGAATTATTTAATATAATAAGATCATCTCTAGTTACCTTTCTCCTAACTATATAATCAATTACTGACTATTTATAAAATTTTTTACCATATTCACTCATATTTTCCTCCTCATTTAGCAATCACTCTTTATGCTTCTGATTATTCTTTATAACTGCTATAAGGGTTAACACATAGAGCTAATTATCAATAAATATTTTTATTAGTATGTTAATAAAAATATTAGAAAATCCTAATATAATTGTTACTTGTTAAATAAATTATAATGGGTTATAACTTATCAACAAAATTATACTTAATTCTTTATTTAGGATTATCATTTATGTCAGCTCTAAAATATAAACGGGTATTGTTAAAAATTTCTGGGGAGGCCTTAATGGGCACCAAGCAATTTGGTCATGAATATTCTGAAATTATTAGAATTGCTGAAGATGTAAAAGAAGGAATTAATCTAGGTGTGCAAATTTGTATTGTGGTAGGCGGTGGTAATATTTATCGTGGAGCTGATGTTAAATATGGTATGGAACCGGCCGCTGGTGACTATATTGGTATGTTAGGAACAGTAATAAACGCCCTAACTTTACAAAATATTATGGAAGGCATTGGAATTCATACCAGAGTTCTATCAGCAATACCAATGATGAGTGTTTGTGAACCATACATTCGTCGTAAAGCAAAACGACATATGGAAAAGGGACGAGTAGTAATTTTTGCTGGCGGAACTGGTAATCCATTTTGCACCACTGATAGCGCTGGCGTACTACGAGCTATTGAAATGAATTGTGATTTATTACTAAAAGGCACCAAAGTACATGGAGTCTATGATTCGGATCCAGCCACAAATCCTAGTGCCATAAAATATCCTACTATAAGCTATGATAAACTAGTAAAAGATAATTTAAAAGTTATGGATATTGCAGCCGTGGCAGTTGCAAGAGAAAATAATTTACCAATAAAAGTATTCTCAATTAAAGAAAAAAGCAATTTTGTCAAAGTTTTACAAGGAGAAGGAAATTTTACAATAATCAGTTAACGAAGGTGTTATGGATAAAACTATATTTAAAGATTTACAAACAAGAATGGATAAGACGATGAATACCCTAGACCATGAGCTTAAAGGGCTTAGAACTGGTAGATCGTCAGTTAATTTACTGGATCCAGTACAAGTAGAAGCTTATGGCAATAGAATGCCTTTATCACAAGTGGCAAGTCTTTTCACTCCAGACGCTAGAACTATCACTGTACAAGTTTGGGATAACTCCATGGTAAAGTCAGTAGAAAAAGCTATTGTTGACGCTAATCTTGGGCTTAATCCGTCTGCAGATGGGCAGTTAATTCGAATTACTATCCCCTTACTTACTGAAGAACGTCGTAAAGATTTAGTTAAATTTGCTCATAAATATGGAGAAAATACTAAGGTTGCTTTGCGTAACATTCGTAGGGATGGTAATGAAGAACTCAAAAAACTAGAGAAAGATACACTTATATCTAAAGATGCACATCATAATATGTCGGAAGAAATCCAAAAATTAACAGATGAGTATTCCCGTAAAATTGATCAGCATGTCAAGGATAAAGAACAAGAAATATTGACAATATAAACTACATATAGTTATTGATTTTGTCCATGCGAAGCTCATCTTTATTCTTTATGCATATTTATGTATACTAAGTTACTCAGATTCGCATGAATAAAATTCTCTAACTATATAACTTCTATTAAAACCCTAAACACTGTAATAAGAGAGATCTAGGTATAAAGATGATCACAGATGAAGAAGTAGCAAAAATGGCAAAATTAGCAAAATTTGATTTTACCAAAGAAGAATTAGATATTTATTCTAAACAAATAATTAACATTCTCAATATGATTGATTCTTTAGAAGAAGTAGATTGCAGTAATGTTGAACCTTTAACCTCTGTTTGCGATATGAACCAAAGAATGCGAAATGATGAAGTATCTTCTGGCGATATTTCTGATCAATTATTTACTAATTTAGCTAATGAAAAAGGTAATATTGCCAGACAAGTTAAATGTTATGTTGTTCCAAAAGTAGTAGAGTAAATATGAACGAAATAATTAAACTAACCATAGCTAATGCTTTAAAAGCGTTGAAGAATAAGGAATTTACCCCTTCCGAGCTAACTATGGCTCATATTGATGAAATGGCTAAACAAAAAGAGTTAAATGCTTATATAACTGAAACGCCAGATATTGCCCTAGTTCAAGCTAAAGTTTCTGATCAAAATTATCTAGAAGGCAAAGAGAGGTTATTAGAAGGTATTCCTATAGCTGTAAAGGATTTATTCTGTACGAAAGGAGTTCTAACTACTTCTGGCTCTAAAATGTTAAGCAACTTTATCCCAACCTATGAATCTACTGTTAGTAAAAAAATTCAAAATCAAGGAACCATAATGCTGGGAAAAGCTAACATGGATGAATTTGCTATGGGTTCAGCTAATATTACTAGCTATTTTGGTAATGTTATTAGCCCTTGGAAAGCAACAGACGCCCCAACAATCCCATTAGTTCCTGGCGGTTCATCTGGTGGTTCATCTGCTGCTGTTAGTAGTTTTATAGCTATGGCAGCTACTGGTAGTGATACTGGAGGATCCGTTCGCCAACCAGCAAGCTTTACTGGCACTATTGGCTTTAAACCAACATACGGGCGTTGCTCTAGGTATGGTATGATACCTTTTGCAAGCTCACTTGATCAAGCTGGAATACTAACAAGAAGCGTAGAAGATGCAGCTTTAATGCTACAAGTAATGATGGGTTTTGATGAAAAAGATTCTACCTCTATCAATATGCAAGTACCAGAATTACATTCAGCTTGTACAAGTAGTATAAAGGGCATGAAGATAGGTATCCCTTTTGATATTATGGAACAAGAAGGGATTCAATCAGATATTATTAAAATGTGGAAAGATAGTATCGATATTCTAAAAAACCAAGGAGCAGAAATTATTAATATTTCCTTACCTCATTCTAAATATGCTCTACCTACTTATTATGTTATCGCGCCTGCTGAAGCATCATCAAATCTATCAAGATACGATGGGGTAAGATACGGGTTACAATTGGAAGAAGAACTACATTCGATTGACGAAATGTATACAAAAATTAGAACTAGCGGTTTTGGAGCAGAAGTTAAAAGACGTATTATGATTGGTACATATCTTCTTTCATCTTCTTTTATGGATGCTTATTATTTAAAAGCTCAAAAAATGCGCCGCTTGATTTCTAATGATTTTAAATCCTCTTTTGAGCAAGTTGAAGCAATAATTTTGCCAACTACGCCAACAGAAGCATTTAATCTAGGAGAGAAGCAAGATAACCCTGTAACTATGTATTTAAATGACTTATGTACTATTCCAGCCAGTTTGGCTGGTTTGCCTTGCTGCTCTGTACCAGCTGGTTTGTCATCAAGGGGGCTGCCTCTTGGAATGCAAGTAATAGGTAACTCGCTTAATGAATACGATACTCTTAAAGTAGCTGCTGCTATTGAAAGAGGAAATAAACATATTAATTTTGTATATAGTAAATAGAAGGTGAGTTAGGAATGCCCTTAATCTCACTCTGGGCCTGATTTCAAATCTCTCAGATCTGAATCAAGTAGAGGATGATATTATACTACGCGCGCTTTCTACTACTAAACACAAAAACAAGGAACTAAAAATGGCTTATATTGAAAGTAAAACAGGTAAATGGGAGTATGTAATAGGTGTAGAGATTCACGCCCAGATCTCTTCCAAATCAAAACTTTTTTCTGGGAGTAGTACAGAATTTGCAGCTAACCCTAACTCGCAAGTATCTTTGATTGATGCAGCTATGCCTGGAATGCTGCCAGTATTAAATGAATATTGCGTTCATCAAGCAATTAAAACTGGATTAGGTCTTAAGGCTAAAATTAATTTAAAATCACATTTTGATCGCAAGAATTATTTTTACCCTGACTTACCTCAAGGTTATCAAATTTCCCAATTTTATAACCCAATAGTGCAAGATGGTTACTTAGACATCTCTACTGAAAATCGTGGATTACAAAGAATTAGAATAAATAGATTACATATGGAACAAGATGCCGGAAAATCTATTCATGATCAATCACCTTATTATAGTTTCATTGATTTAAATAGAGCTGGCATTGGGCTTATGGAAATTGTCAGCGAACCAGACCTCAGATCTCCTGAAGAGACTGCAAATTTTGTTCGTAAACTCAGAACAATATTACGTTATATAGGTAGCTGTGATGGTGATATGGAAAAAGGCTCTATGCGCTGTGACGCTAATATTTCTGTAAGACTTCCCAATAACCCACTTGGAATGAGGTGTGAAATCAAAAATATTAATTCTATCCGTAATATTATGCGAGCTATAGAATTTGAAGCTAAAAGACAAGTAGATTTACTTGAAAATGGTAAAGAAATAATACAAGAAACTAGATTATTTGATAATGATACAGGAGAAACAAGAACCATGAGATTAAAAGAGGAATCTCATGATTACAGATACTTCCCAGACCCAGATCTATTGCCTATAATTTTATCTGAAGATCTTATTAATAAATTAGCTAATGAATTACCTGAACTTCCTGATAAAAAAATTAAAAGATATACAGAAGAACTTGGTTTAAGTAATTATGACGCAGAAGTTCTAGCAACAGAGGAAGTTGTTGCTAATTATTTTGAAGATGGAGTGAATTTATGTAACCCTAAAATATTGGCTAATTGGATTATTAGTGAATTATTTGGTCAACTTAACAAAAACTCTATCAATTTAGCTGACTGCAAAATTACTCCTCAAATGCTTGCTGAAATGGTTAAACTAATAGAAGATGGAACAATTTCAGGAAAAATTGCTAAAGTAGTTTTTGAAAATATGTTTGAGTCAGGAAAAAATCCACAACAAATTATTCAAGAACAAGGATTAGTACAGGTTTCTGATAGTAATTTATTATCTAATATAATTGATGAAATATTATTAAATAATCAAGATTCCGTTACAGCTTATAAAAGTGGTAAAGATAAGTTATTTGGCTTTTTTGTTGGGCAAGTAATGAAAAAAACTGAAGGCAAAGCAAATCCAACATTAGTAAATGAGTTATTGAAAGAAAAATTGAAGTAAGTTAACAACTAATGGTATTAAAAATATTAGGTATAGAATCAAGCTGTGATGATACTGGAGTTGCTATAGTGACTTCAAGCAAGGATATTTTATCCAATATTGTTATTAGTCAAAATCAGGAACATGAAATATTTCAAGGAGTAGTTCCAGAAATTGCTGCTAGATCTCACTTGCAAAACCTAGAAACTGCCATTTTATATGCATTAAATGAAAGTAAGCTTAATCTTTCAGATATTGATGGTTTTGTTGCAACTTCTGGACCTGGTTTAATTGGTGGAGTAATAGTTGGCTCAATGTATGCTAGAACAATTGCAAGCTGTTTGAAAAAACCTTTCATCGCTATCAATCACTTAGAAGGTCATGCTCTTACTGTTAGATTAACCAATAACATTTCCTATCCTTACTTACTACTATTAGCATCAGGTGGACATAGTCAATTTATTGCTATACAACAACTTGGAAAATATAAAATTCTTGGACAAACAATTGATGATTCAGTAGGAGAAGCATTTGATAAAGTAGCTAAAATGCTAAACTTACCCTTTCCCGGTGGTCCAGAAATAGAAAAAAGAGCAAAGTTAGGTAATTATCATAAATATATTCTACCTAAATCTATTATCAACCAGAATAACTGTAATATGTCCTTTTCTGGATTAAAAACAGCCGTACGATTATTAGTAGAAAAATTAGGCTATATAGGAGATCAAGAAATTAATGATATAGCTGCTAGTTTTCAATATACAGTTGGTGAGATTTTATTAGTAAAAATCCGTCATAGCATCAATATGTATGAAGATTTTATGAAAGAACATACATTACAACAAAAAACATTTGTAATAGCTGGAGGGGTAGCTGCTAATAATTACTTGAGAATTATATTGAAAGAACAAGTAGAAAAATTAGGTTATGAATTTGTAGCCCCACCAACCAAATTATGTACTGATAATGCCGCTATGATAGCTTATGCAGGAATTGAAAGACTCCAGTCTAAGCTTACCAGTTCTTTAAATTTTTGTCCAAAAGCTAAGTGGAGCTTGGAAGATCTTTAAAATTCTTAAGATTTTTTTGTGGCCTTAGCAAAATTCTTAGCAACTTGATCTGTTATATTATTCATTGCTTCAATTATTTTACCAGAAGTATCATGAGCCATATCTGCAAATTCTTTAGCATTATTGATAGAGTTTTCACAAGCACTTTTAATACATTTTTGTTGTAACTCTACTAAGTGCTTAGGATCGCCAGAAGACATTGCTTCTTTTACAGCATTCATCATTTGCATAGTATGGTTCTGGAAATATTCAGAATTTTTCTGCATCATTGATTGTAATGATTCAGCTGCAATCTGATTAGTTGTAGTCATTATTTTTGCACTTTTATTAATAGTTTCAGATATAGCAGAAAAGTCCATTGCTGGCATATCTTTTACAGCTTTCATATAATTTTCTGGATTCATGAAATTTTTCATCATATCTAAAAATTGGTTTGTATGTTTCTCGCTCATTATAAATCCCCCTAGATGATTACTCCACCTGTTTTATTTCTTTGGTCAATCAGGCTATAAACCATAAGCTTATGCTAACACTTCTTGAAATGTCAGTCAATAGATCTAACCTATAAATCTAGAAAAATCATAATATTATGGCAATTATGATATAAAGTCTCGAGCGTATAATAATACTATCTTTTATAAACAGAAAGTTTTTAGACTTTTACAATTAATAAATCATAGGAAATTTAATTAAATTAAACTTCTTGTAGCATATACTGTTCGTAAATGAAGGGTTGCAAAGATAGGAGAGCTATTGTAGAGTTTAGGACATTGTGAGTAAGAATGTATTGACAGAAGAACAAAGAGAGAAGTTGAAGGAACGTCATAAGACAGAACGAGACGGACGCATAG
>JAJIYR010000096.1 GCA_020881085.1 Rickettsia endosymbiont of Bryobia graminum
CTATGCGTCCGTCTCGTTCTGTCTTATGACGTTCCTTCAACTTCTCTCTTTGTTCTTCTGTCAATACATTCTTACTCACAATGTCCTAAACTCTACAATAGCTCTCCTATCTTTGCAACCCTTCATTTACAAACAGTATATTACTAGAATTAATATTGAATCATTATCTAAGGTTGATTTAAAAGGCTCCTTAGATGCAGATACAGATCCTAATATAATAGTAACATTAGCTAGAATCTGTGCTGAACATAAGATACAACTAGTCATTACTAACTGCCCTCTATCTAACAAAATAATAACTGATCTAACAAGAATAAAAATGGAGTATCATTATACTGATCAATTACAATATGATAGTTTTCCACAAGAAGTCTTTACTAACCCACAAACACCAGATAGTGATATAAAGGTAGAGAATCTTACGGTTAATGATTTACACTCTTTTGATCAAACAACCACTTTATCACCCCTTCTCTTTGAAAAAACTGAGCTAAATAGCATGTATATACTACTACCACTGGTAAAACTATAGAACAAATATATGAAAAATTTAGATCATTCTCAACTAAAGAATTAGAAGATCACTTAGATAAAGCACGTAAACATAATAATGAAGTTAAATATCCTAGTTTTAAGGAAATATTTTGGGAAGGTGATTTATCATTAGCGCTGTCTACTCGTATTGATGGGATAGATACTACTCCTTATAAAACTATAGAACAACTACGCGAAGAATTTGCCTCTTTCTCATCTAGTAAATCCCACAATCAGGATGATGATACTGGTAATCAACACCTTAGTTTTAGCCGAACATCTGATAATGCAAAAACACCAGAATACACCTCTTTTTTACCTAACAATAATGAAGAGTATTTTTGTAATCAGCACCTTAGTTTTAGCCAAACAGATGAAGATGTAACAGTATCTGGAGATTTAGGAAGTTTTGTTATGGTATATAATTCATAGAAATAGTAGCTTATCTATATTTATTGATTAAGCTTAAAGACGGTTTTAATAATCGTCTTTAAGTACTTAAGTAATTGAATCTAAATGATCTATTTGTTTAAATAATTAAAAATAATAAACTAATAGCAGTATATAATAATCCTAAGTTACTCTTGAATTGAAAAATGACCTCTATAAGTTCTATATAGAACAAGTCCTTTATGTTTTTCTATTAAAGTCTGGCATAAAATAGCAGAATCAATAGCCTTCTGCCTCTTAGTGAATTTATATTCTTTATCTAAACATATATCACTAATATTAATATTTTGCCAAACTAACCCATCAAAAACTTTTGCTTTAATATAACCACTTAACTTTAAATTATCATAATCTCCTTTATACAAACTGGTAGCATCATCATTTAATAAAAGCTGAATATCACCTACCTTAGGTTTAGATACATCATCAATATATTTAATATAAACTTTACCAGTTAATTCTATTTTAGAAGGTATCATAATAATCTTTACTCATTCCGTATTTAATACGAATATCTATTAAGAGGTATAATAAAAATATAGCTAAATTCTATGAATAAATTATAAAGAAGCGCCTTTTTAAACTTGCTCTTCACTAACAATAGCATCTTTCTGTTCTTCAGCATCATATTCTTTTAACATATAACCACGGGCCCATACTGTATCAATATAGTCTGTACCACCAGCAGCATCTGCTAATTTTTTACGTAATTTACATATAAATACATCTATAATTTTTAACTCTGGTGGTTCACCTGCACCACTGTAAAGATGATTCGAAAAATCCTCTTTACTTACAACGGTTCCTCTACGTGATATTAATAATTCTAGGATAGCGTATTCTTTATTGGTTAAATGCACCTTTTTCCCAACAACTTCTACTATTCTAGTATCAAGATGTACACTTACCTTATCAAATTTTACAACTGATTCCGAATATCCTTTAGAACGACGAATAATGGCATTAATACGAGCAATTAACTCTGCACGGTTAAACGGCTTAGTTAAGTAATCATCTGCTCCAATATTCAATCCTTTTATTTTCTGTTCAATTGTTGTAATACCAGACAAAATTAATATAGGTGTTTTTACTCTAGCAGAACGCAATCTTAATAAGACCTCAATTCCATCAATATCTGGTAGCATAAGGTCTAAGATAATCAAGTCATAATTATAGATCCTACCTATCTCTATTCCTTTTGTACCAAATTCCGCTACATCACAAATAATTCCTTCTGAAGCTAATATTAATTCAATAGATTCTACTACTTCTTTATCATCTTCTATTAAAAGTATGCGCATAAATGCCCTCCTTATACAAATTTATTTAAATATTAGGTAAGTTCTAGAATTAATTAAGCCAATTGTGCATTTTCTTCCCATAGCTCATTTTGTTGTTCTGCTTCTTCTTGCATTTTTTTACTATATAATGCACCAAAGTCAATAGGATCAATCATTAAAGGTTGAAATCCACCATCCTGGGTTACATCAGCAATAATTTTTCTAGCAAAAGGAAAAATCATTGCCGTACAATGAACAGCCAGTATCATTTTATGCTGATCTGATGGTATATTAATTAAATTAAATACCCCTGCATACTTCAGATCAACTATAAATAATTTTTGTCCTTCATGCATTGCTTTTGCTTCAATGCTCAATTCTACTTCATAAAAATTCTCATCAGGCAAACTAATAATATTAAGATCTAAAAATAAGTCAATCTGCGGACTATTTTCTAAAGATATCAAAGATTTAGGAGCGTTAGGATTTTCAAAAGAAAGATCTTTAATATATTGCGCATTAATTGCAATATGAGGCATTTCCTGTTGGTTATTCGTTATCATAATTTTTAATGTCCTTATTTAATAAGCTGTAAAAATTTAGAGCTGACTTTTATTTAAGTTAAAAATTATAGATGTATTTATATTTAAGTTCTTGGTAAAGTAACACCTAATTGTTTCATATACTTACCATCACGATCGGCATATGATCTATAGCAAATCTGATCACCTTTAAAAAATAAAAATTGGCAGCCCCCCTCATTAGCATAAATTTTTGCAGGTAGTGGTGTAGTATTTGAGAATTCTAATGTTACATGACCTTCCCATTCAGGCTCCAATGGTGTAACATTAACAATTATACCACATCTAGCATATGTGGATTTCCCTACACATACTACTAATACATCCCGTGGAATTTTAAAATACTCAACAGTTCTAGCTAAAGCAAAACTATTAGGTGGGATAATGCAAACATCAACTTCTCGATCTACAAAACTGCATTCATCAAAGTTTTTTGGATCTACTATTGTTGAATTTATATTAGTGAATATTTTAAAATGCCTTGAAACTCTAGCGTCATAACCATAGGAAGATAAACCATAGGAAATAATTTTACTATTGTCACTTAGTTTAACTTGTGTTTTAGAAAATGGAGAAATCATTTCATGTTCCATACTCATTTTCTTTATCCACTTATCGGACATAATAGTCATAATTTCTAATATAAACCTTAATTAAAGTGTTAAATATAAATGATCCTCTTAAAAATTAAAAGTAATAAATTAATAAATATTTAATAATATTAAGTAAATACCTTATTAAAACTAATCATATTATTTTTGTTTACTATTATTTTCACCTCTATTTTCAACTAATAGATAATCTTCTTGCGAATAATCATTAAATCGATGTATTTTTATCACTTCTTCTGAAAAATAATTATCTTAAATGTGATTATTATAAAATTTTTGCTATATTAGTAGAAAAATTATAGTTACTATTTTGCTGCTAAACCCATAATTAATAACGTTAGTTTAAAATAGGTTAATATTTTTTAAACTAATATTATAACTTTGTACACAACTTAATAGTTTTTTGGATATACGTATGAAAATAAGAAAATTAGTAACTCTATTGTACCTTTCCTGCTTTACCGGCATAGCCATTGCAGATAGTTGCAATTTAAAAAGCGATGGTACTACTGAAATAAAATTAGAAGGTTTCTATGGTTTTCAAGCTGGTTATAGCACTCAAAATCATCTAACCGGCTTAGGAAAATATATTACTGACAATAAAAAGAGGCTTGCTTTATATTCAGAAGCAGCTTTTTACCTTACTGCTCAACAAGAATTAAATGGAATGATTGTTGGAGCTAAATTAGTCTTAGTGCCAACAACCAAAGCAAAAACTTCTGTAAGTTACAATGGTTCACATATTTTCTTAGAAACAGAGTACGGTAAAGTAGAAATAGGATCTCCTCACGACGCTCAAGCAAAAATGCGCGTTACTGGTTATAATGTTGTAGCGGCTAGTGGCACTAATTGGAATAGATACATAAATCTTGAAAGCGAACATATGAGTTATCTAAAAGTAAAACCAGAGTTTGATACATCAGATAGATTTTATATGGAATCATTTGCTAATAGATTTGATGATATGACCGAAAAAACAGAACCAGCAAGAAAAATATCTTATTATACTCCTAAAATGCAAGGGTTTCAATTTGGTATTTCTTACACTCCTGATTCAGCAAATACTGGTGGTAATAGATCATTAAACTACTTAGATAAAACTGTAAATGATAGACGCTTTACATTATCAAAAACTGGTATAGATAGGGTAACTTTAGCAAATGGCAATATTGCTCTAATTAACCTTAACTTGAAAGATGCGTTTTCTGCTGGTTTGTCATACGAACATGAGCTCTCAGATGATTTAGCTGTAAAACTTGCTGTTACAGGAGAGTACGCTAAAGCAGCTCGTAGTTTCGTAATATTAAAAGATAAAACTAATAGAGATATTATACAGAGAGATAAAGTTTCAAGTTTAAGAGCTTATAATGTTGGAGGCATATTAACTTATGGTAATTTCTCTTGCGCAGTATCTTATGGTAGTTTAGGAAAAAGTTTAACTACTCCTATTTATCATAAAAATGGTTGCAAAACTACATTTTATAATGGAGCTATTGCTTATAAGCAAGGGCCTATTAAAACAAGCCTTTCATATTTTAAATCTTTAAGATATAAGAATAAAGTTGATACAGTAGCTCTTGGTACTGAATTTATATTAACGCCGGGTTTAGTACCTTATGCTGAAGTAGCTTATGTCAAGGCAAAAGGAAGGCCCGTTCATTATCCAGAGGCTCCTAAAAAATCCACTAAAGGTACTGTCGCTATTGTTGGAGCAAAACTTAAGTTCTAATTTACCACAATCCTAAATGCTAAAAATCCTTATCTAAAACCTAGATAAGGATTTTTTTATACCTCTTTCTGATATTATACGCTATATTAAAAATAATGAAATCTATTCTACTTACTAGAAGTCAAGAAGATAATTTTAATATCATTCGAATCTTAGAAAAAGATAATAATATTACTTTATCTAAAAATAGTAAAAATGATGTTTTTATAAAAAGTTTCAAATATATTTGCTCTCCTTTAATAAAATATAAAAATTTGGAAATAAATAGTAATGTTATTTCCGGCTATAACAACATAATTATTACCAGCTATTTTGCTAGTAAAATTCTTGTCTCTTGGTTTAGTGAACAAGAGACAATGAAAAAAATATTCAATATCTGGGTTGTTGGTAACTTATCAGCCAAACTTCTATCTGATAATAACTTCCCAATAGTATATGTAGCTCAAAACGTAGATGATCTTATAAAAAAACTCCCTAAAAGAATTCTTACACAAACTATTTATTTATCTTCAAATGAAATTACTAAAAACTTGTCTAAAGAAATTACTAGGCAAATTATTTATGAAGTAATTTATGCCCGTAGGCTAAACCAAATAGAGGAAATTAAGAAAGGATTAGATTATGTTTTATTATATTCCCAAAATAGCGCCAAGACCTTAAATAGATTATTAATAGATAATAATCTATTGCCATATTTATCCAATACTATAGTAATTACTATTAGTAAAAACGTAGCAGATAATATTAGATTTTTTCCTAAAAATGTGATTTATTGTGTTAATGAGAAACCTGAACAAATATTAGAATTATTATTATCTCATCATGAATAATTCTTTATTTATAACTAGAGTTATCTAGGTTTAAAAAGTTGAAGTTATGAGGAACAATGAAAGAACAACCTACCACTGCTATAAAAGTTCGTAGCAATACCCCTTTTATTTTCACAATTATTCTTATTATATTATTTATTATATCAGTCAGTTACATGGCTTTTTATAAGACAGAGTTATTTAACAAAAATATAATTTCTTTAAAAGAGCCTATAGAAAATAGTATAATAGATCATCACACTCATGAGATAGAAAATAATCAAGTTAAAAAAGAGCAAACTGTCAGTATCAATCAAGATCATTCAGAAAATACAGAACTACCTGAAATAATTAATGATTCTATAAGCAGTAGAACTAAAATAGCAAAACAACCTCAACCATTTTTTGATGATTACCGTAATTATTTATTTAATGTAAATCTATTAATTAGCCATTTTCTACAAGATAAAAATTTTTCAGAACAAATATTAAAAATTCAATCTATAGAGCTCCCTATTGAAATACAAAACACTCTAATAAATTTACAAAATTATAATGACAATTATTTGACTAAGGGAGATGAAAAAAGTATAAAAATCTTTCCTAAAAATATTCCCTGGGTGGAAAAATTTATTAAAATAGAAAAACAAGCCCCTTTAAATCAAGAACAAATGAATTTAAAACAAAAAATTATGGAGCAACTGGATAGTTTTATTAATTTCTTTTATTCAGAAAAGCTACAACAAAAATTCGTAGAGAAAAATCATGATTAGATTATTAGTAATTTGTGCTACATTTTTATTATTATATTTTGGCTTCTCTTTTTTAAGCCAACTTGATTCAACCTTAATTATTAATCTATATAATTATCATATAGAAAGCTCTTTTTTTACTTCTATTATTATTTATATATTATCGACAATTATCATTATAGGGGCTATAAAAATAATATGTGCAATCCTTGATATCCCTAGTTTCCTTATGGAAATATTTCGTACTAAAAAAACAAATACTAATCTCTCTCAGCTAATGGAAGCTATGAAAGAGCTTATTATTGGTGAAAAAGCAAAATCTTTAAACATAACTAAAAAAATAGAAGAAAATAGTTTAAAACAAGATAAAAAAAGATTATTTCATTTATTATTAGCAGAAACAGAAGAAGATACAGATCAAAAAATAAAATACTTCCAGGAATTAGAACAAATAAAATATTGTTCTAGTTTTGTAACAAAACGATTAGCTCAAATTTTTTATAATAATAATCTTTATAAAAAATCGGAAGATTACGCTATTAAATCTTTTTATTTAAATGAATATGATGGTGAAAATTTAGAAAATCTAATCAACTGCTATTCCAAGCTTGGTGAGTGGGAAAAATTTGCCTTTATAGTACCTAAACTTCACAAGGTTGATAAGCAAAAATTTGAATCTATCAAAGATAATATAATAGATAATTATATACTGGCAGCAAAAAATATGGTTGATGCTAATGACAACAGAAAAGCCTTATATTATTTAAAATCTGCTCTAGAAATATCCCCAGCCAATTCTAAGGCATTAGATCTATATTTAACTATAAATTCTTCTAATAAGAAAAATGAAGATTCTAAAATATTACACAATGCTTTTGCTAAAAAACCTTCTTTTGAAATTGTAAAATTATATAAGAAATTTTATCAATTGGAACCAATAAAAATTTATAACAATTTAGAATCTATAGTAAACCCTCAAGAACATCTAGGATTATTTTTATCTATAGCAGCATATTTAGACTTACCTGATAAAATTAAATCACTAAAAAATAGCACTATAGTACCAATATTATCTAACCAAAATAGTACTGAGATACCAACTATATAAAAATTTAATTAATACTATTGTTGTAATTTTTGTTGTATATATAATTATATGTAATAACAAACAAATAACTAACTAAGAGACATAGTGATAAAATATCTTTCCTTTTCTTTAATTTTAAGCTTTAGCAGTTATGCTATAGAAACAATATCTATAGAACGCGGACACGTTGATCCAATACCAATAGCTATCAATAAATTTAACGGAGATGATAGTAAAAATAATGCTTTTGCTAATGATATAATCGCAGTAATATCCAATGATCTAAAAATATCTGGTATGTTCCGACCTATTTCCCCAGCTTCTTTTATAGAAGACACTATAGGAATATCTCACAAACCTCTTTTTTCTGCTTGGCGACAAATTAATGCTACTCTTCTAGTAAATGGAGAAGTCATAAAATTACCGTCAGGTAAGATAAAAATTAGTTTTATCTTATGGGATACTAGCATAGAGAAAAACCTAGCTGGAGAAATGTTTGAGGTACAACCACATTTATGGCGTAGAGTAGCTCATAAAATAGCCGATAAAATCTATGAAAAAATTACTGGTGATGCTGGGTATTTCGATACTAAAGTAGCTTATGTTGCAGAAAGCGGGTCTTATCTGCACAGGGTTAAAAAAATAGCAGTAATGGATTATGATGGGGCTAATCATAGATATATAACAGATGGTAAAAATCTAGTATTAACTCCTAGGTTTTCACCAGCAACAGATAAAATTCTATATTTATCTTATGTTAATAAACGACAGCCACATGTTTATGTTCGAGATCTCAAAACTAATCGTGAACAATTAGTTGGTAATTTCCCTGGGATGTCATTTGCCCCAAGATTTTCACCAGATGGTACTAAAGCTTTAATGTCAATGGCTAGAAACGGAACTACTAATATTTATGAAATTGATTTAAATACTAAAGCCATCAAACAATTAACTAGCGGGTCAGGCATTATTAATACTTCCCCAAGCTATTCTCCTGATGGCAATAAAATTGTTTTTAACTCAGATAGAAGTGGTTCAAGACAACTATACATAATGAACTCTGACGGCTCAAATGTTCAACGCATCAGTTTTGGTGGTGGAGCGTATGCTGCTCCATGCTGGTCACCTAGAGGAGATTATATAGCTTTTACTAAAATAGTATCAGGGGAAGGTTTCACTATTGGAGTTATTAAAACAGCAAATTTAGATAGCGAAAATGCTGAAAGAATTATAACAAGCGGATATCTTGTTGAAGGACCTTGTTGGGCACCAAATGGCCGTGTATTAATGTTTGCCAAAGGTTGGCCACATCAAGGTAATGCAGCTGGCAAAACTCGGATCTATTCAATTGATCTAACTGGTTATAATGAAAGAGAAGCCTTAACTCCTCAGGATGCTTCTGATCCTGAATGGTCTAAAACATTAGATTAAGCAAAATTTCATGGTTTTCCATAGATAGTAATAAACATACATTATTATCTATAAACCATGCCGATATAGCTCAGCTGGTAGAGCAACGCATTCGTAACGCGTAGGCCGGGGGTTCAAATCCTTCTATCGGCACCATCGTATTATAATTTAGGACTCTCTATAACCTTTAAGAACTTACATATTTTTGATAAATATAATCTAAAATATAACATTTTGTATAAATATTTATTATCCAGCTGATGGTTCAAACCTCCACCTTCAGGTGGAGGTTTGAACCATCAGCTGGATAATAAATAATCATGATAAAACAGCTAAAGAATTAAGTATTATATTAGGTAATAGATAACAAAGAACTAGGGCCTGTAATAAATTAAGATTGATAAAAGTAAACAAACGAGGTGGAATAGATAGAAAAAAAAATACAATATAAATTATAAACAAGGCAGATAGAGATAAGCTGATAAAGAAAAGCCTTAGTAACCCGCTGGACTGAGTTTTACACCCGTCTATACGGGAAATAGTATTATAATCTAGGCCTATCTAAAACCCT
>JAJIYR010000097.1 GCA_020881085.1 Rickettsia endosymbiont of Bryobia graminum
GTATATAAATAACCATACAGAAGCTCATAAACCAACTTCTATTTCTAACATTAGATTGGAATAAGCTTTAGCTTAAACTCTACGGCACTTCTAGTCCCTACCATCAACCTACCGGCTCTCAGCCGGTAGTGGTTGAGTTAACTATAAATAAAATTTGTAATAAGTAGAAAATAGATTTTATATCAAGTGCTATTAATTTCAATATTATTAAATTTTAAGTTTTTGTAAGCCAGACTTTTCAAGGTTTATTTAGCTAAATATATTGTACGATTTCAGGACGGTATGTTTTTTGTAACTTATACTTTAAAAATTAATAAAAATGTGTTATACTAACTTTCGGAAGAAAGTTGTTTGATAATGTGCCCTTTAATAGTAGATAGTTATTAATACTGTACCTTAATTACAACAGTTTTCCTCTATTTGATATAAAAATCATATGTATCATGATTTCCTACAAAGTCTATTTCTTAAGTTTTATTATGGAAAGGAGTAACTATGCCAACATCACCTGAATTTAAAATAGGAGAAAGAATTGTTTATCCATCTCATGGAGTTGGGGAAATAACTAAGATAGAACATCAAGTTATAGCTGGTACTACTATAAAAGTTTATGTGATATCATTCCCTCAAGATAAAATGACTCTGAAAGTGCCTGTTAGTAGAGCAGCGGCAGCTGGTTTAAGAAAGCTCGTAAGTAAAAATGACTTGCTGTTAATATATTCTACTCTTCAAAGTAAGCCTAAGCAGGGAAATAGGATGTGGAGTAGGAGAGCTCAAGAATATGAAAGTAAAATAAATTCTGGTAATGTTGTAGCAGTAGCAGAAGTAGTTAGAGATCTTTATAAGAATGTTGATAGCGATAGATCCTACAGCGAGAGAACTATTTATGAATCAGCTTTAAATAGACTAGCTGGAGAATTAGCAATCCTTGAAAATATTAAATCTGAAGAAGCTATTAGTAAATTAGTAGAAGTATTAAAAGATAAAGTAGCTGCAGCGTAAAAATGAACCCTTCTCGTATAATAAACTACATTTGTAGCTTTATTATACGAGTCATTTTATCTTACTCTTATTATATTTGCCCCACAATTATTTAATTTTTTCTCTATAGCTTGATATCCACGATCTAAGTGATAAATTCTATGTACAGTAGTTTGTTCTTGTGCGCTTAGTCCTGCTAAGACTAAAGCTACTGACGCTCTAAGATCACTTGCCATCACTTCTGCTCCTATTAAAAATGGCACTCCTGATACTTTAGCTTTATTTCCTTTAACGGTAATATTAGCTCCCATCCTGCATAATTCAGGTACATGCATAAAACGATTTTCAAAGATGTTTTCTGTTATAGTAGAAGAACCATTGCAAATAGTCATTAAACTCATAAATTGCGCTTGTAAATCTGTTGCAATCCCGGGATAAGGATTTGTTTGTATATCTACAGCTTTTATCTGATCTATATAAGAAACTTTTAAGCCTTGCTCAGTTGGTGTAATTTTTATTCCTACTTCGGTAAGTTTTAAAGCTAAATTTTCAACAAGATTATAATCAATTCCACGTATATTTAAATTACCTTTGGTAATAGCTGCGGCTATCATATAAGTTCCGGCTTCAATACGATCTGCCATTATGGTATATTCAGCATTCTTTAAATTCCTTTTACCAATAATTTTTATAGAACTAGTAGCTATTCCTTCAATTTCCGCTCCCATTTTTTTTAAAGCTTGACATAAATCAACTATTTCTGGTTCCTGAGCGCAGTTATTTAGTATTGTTTCTCCTTCTGCCAAAGTAGCTGCCATTAGAGCATTAATAGTTGCTCCAACAGATACTTTTTTAAAAGTGAAGTTAACACCTTTTAACCTACCATTAATTTTTGCATTAATATAGCCCTTTTCCATTTTGATATTTGCCCCCATAGCTTGCAAGGATTCTATATGTAAATCAACTTGCCTAGCTCCTATAGCGCATCCACCTGGTAAAGATACTTTAGCTTTGGAAAATCTAGCTAGTAGGGGACCAAGCACCCAAATAGAAGCTCTCATCTTTCTTACTATATCATAAGGAGCAAAAAAGTTATTAATATTACTACTATCAATTTGCATAGTAAAATGATCTTGATGGTCCACTGTAACTATAGTGCTACCAATCTCCTCGAGCAAAGTTTTCATGGTAATAATATCAGTAAGTTTGGGGATGTTATTTAAGGTAAGTTTATCTACAAGTAGAGAGACCACCATAATTGGTAGGGCTGCATTCTTAGCTCCACTAATGTTAATATCTCCTTTTAGTGAAACGCCACCCTTAATTATTAGACTATCCATTGTACTATTTTTTAGTTTTCTCTTGTATATACTCTACTAACTTGAAGAATTATAAAACTATTCTTTAAGTTAGTAGCGATTAGAAGTAACAAAATTTTAAAATAACGCTCAATTTTATCACAAAATTTAAGTAAATAATTAATTTTAGGCAAAAGATAAAAGTCAACTTCACCTTTTGCATTTATTATTTTAACTTAAGGCTTCCTATTTAGAATTAAGTTAGGAAAGCCAAGAGTTGTAAGACAACTCTTGGTATTAAAGTAAGTAATTATCCTTATTTCTCTTTGTCAAGGGCAGCTCCAAGAATATCTCCTAAATTTGATCCATTATCAGTAGTGCCATATTCCTTGATAGCTTTTTTTCTTTCTTCAAGTTCAAGGGCCTTTATTGATAAAGTAATTTTACGAGATGCCTTATCTATATTAATAATTTGAGCTTCAATTTTATCACCAACATTAAATCTTTCAACTTTTTGCTCTGATTTTTCACTTGAAAGATCAAGCTTTTTAATAAAGCCAGTAACTTTTTCACTCAAAGAAACTTCTATACCATCATCTTTTATTGTGCTGATTATACATGATACATTCATATTTTTCTTATAATTTTCGTAATCTTCTTGTAATGTATCCTCAGATAGTTGTTTGATACCAAGACCTATACGTTCTTTTTCAATATCAATAGATAATACTTTACAATCTATTTTATCACCTTTTTTATAAGATTTTAATAATTCAGTGCCATTACCTTCCCAACTAATATCTGATTCGTGAATCATACCATCTAAGTTGTCTTCTAATGCTACAAACATAGCAAAGTCAGTAATATTTCGTATAGGTGTATCCTTAATTATACTATCAACTGGATGTGATTTAGCGAATTCAATTAAAGGATTTTCTTGGCATTGCTTAATACTTAACGATACTCTATGCTTATTAATATCAACTTCTAAAACCTTAAACTGCACTTCTTGACCGATAGTAAGCATTTTCTTAGGGTGTTGATTTGCTTTTATCCAGCTAATTTCAGTAGTATGAACAAGTCCTTCAATGCCATCTTTTAACTCAATAAATACACCATAGTCAGCAATGTTTGTTACTTTACCAATTTTAACTTCTCCAACTGGGAATTCCTCTTTTATGCTTTGCCATGGATTATCGTCAAGCTGCTTCATACCAAGGGAAATTCTTTTTGTGTTTTCATCAAAATCAATAACTACAACTTTAACTTTTTGCCCAATAGATAAAACTTCTTGAGGGTGATTTATTCTTTTCCATGAAATATCTGTAACATGCAATAAAGCATCCACATTACCTAAATCAATAAACGCTCCATATGGGGTAAGATTCTTAACTATACCATCTAATATTACACCTTTCTTAATTTTAGATAACATTTCATCGCGAGCTTCTGATCTTGATTCCTCCATTATGGCTCTTCTAGAAACCACAATATTACCAAGCTTCTTGTCCATTTTTAGAATTTGGAAAGGTTGTTTGATGCCCATTAATGAAGAGATGTCTTTAATTGGTCTAACATCTACTTGGCTTCCTGGTAAGAATGCTACTACACCTGATAGATCAACAGTAAATCCACCTTTAACGCGTCCAAATATTATACCATCAACAAACTGATTTTTTGCACATGCAATTTCTAAATGTCCCCACGCTTCTTCTCTAATAGCTTTCTCGCGGCTTAAAATAGTTCTGCCATTACGTCCTTCAACTTTTTCAATATAGACATCTACTATATCTCCCACCCCTGGTAAAGGCTGATTGGCAGCTAAGGAAAATTCTTCTACTGGAACTCTACCTTCATTTTTTAGTCCTACGTCAACTATAATAATACCTTTGCTAATTCCCACTACCTGACCTTTAACAACAGTACCTTCCTTAACATGGCTAGTACTAACGTCATTTAGCATTGCTTCAAAGTCCTCATTATTTTGAATAGTTATTTCAGCAAGTTGAGGAACAAATTTTTTCTTAAATTGTGTTTGCATATTTTTCTCTAATACTAGCTTTGCGTCACTCTAGTATAAAATTTCTAATAAGCTTTATTATAAATAATAGAAGCTATAAGTTAATAATAGCTGAATGTAATAACCACTCAGCGCTCAAACATAGTTAACAACTATGACGCATAAAATAGTTGTTAACTAATCTCAATAAATTTTATTATTTTATCTATTACCTCTTCTGGAGACAAATAAGAAGTATCAATTTCTAAAGCTCCATTTGGAATGCTTAGCGGTGCTGTATTTCGTTCTGTATCTCTTTGGTCTCTTATTTGTAATTGAGATAAAACTTCTGCTAAGTCGCATGCCTTTCCTTCAGTTAGTAACTCTTGGTATCTTCGTTGCGCTCTAATATTTACATCTGCTGTAATAAAAATTTTTAAATCAGCGAATGGAGCAATTACTGTTCCAATATCTCTACCTTCCATTATAATCCTAGGAGTTATTTCTATTAATTTTATTAGATATTTTCCTAGATTAGTTCTTACTTCAGGTATTACTGCAATTTGTGAAGCCACAATACTAATTTCTTCAGTATTTAATCCTGTATTTTCTAGATATTTAACAGTCTGTGACAGTTCGGTTACTGCTTTAACATCAGTAGGATCAATTTTTTGATTTAGACAAGATAAAGCCAGGCTTCGATAAACAATGCTTGATTGACAATAAACTAGTTTAAATTTTTCTGCTAATCTTTTGCCAATTGTTCCTTTACCAGAGGCAGCAGGGCCGTCCAGGGTAATTGTAAAATTGTTATTAATATCAAAAGCTTTAGATTTTAACGTCAAAGGTAGCATCACACATATAAATTTGGATGATATTATAGTTGAATATTATAAATAGTGCAAATAGAACTTGAAATTTTTGTAATTATCGGTTAGGCTCAGTGAGCATTTCTAAATAAATTAATTTTGCTCCTATTTTTGCTGTAAAATTAAGGGCGGTTAGCTCAGTTGGTTAGAGCATTACGTTGACATCGTAAAGGTCAGAGGTTCGATCCCTCTATCGCCCACCACAATGTTTATCGAACGTTTCACTACTTTTATCTAATTCACTATCTTCACCGTAAAAGTCCTTATGCTGCATATATGCTGATCGTGATTTTAAAAAACGATGTTGCAGTGTCTATATTACCTTTACTAATACTAAATTTTAGTTGAGGTATTTATGCAAAATACATGTGAATCTCATTTTCATTCTAATATAATCAATAGTAGCACTGCAATATTTTATAATTTCGTAGGAAATTTTGTTCCACCTGAATGGAAGAGTTTGGTTGGAGATAATGACAAGAAATTAAGCAAAACTGCAAGACAGCTTTTATCACTAATAGTATTTCGTTTGCAGATTTATCATAATAACAGCATAGATGAGTTACAAGAAAGTTACTCTTTCTTTGAACAATCATTAGGAGTTTGTCAAGAACGTGTGAGGCAGTGTTTAGTAGAATTACAAAAATCTGGCTTTATTCGATTTGAAAAAGTAGCAACAATAAAATACGGGATAAAGTGCCGTTACACTATTTGCGTTAAATTGATCAAAGAATTCAAACCTTGTTCTCAAAAATTTACAGAAAAAAATGAAAAAAATTTGGAGCTAGGTCAAAAAAAAATTGGGGTTAGCCCCAAGGAAGTTTTGGGGCAGCCCCAAAAAAGTTTGGGGACATATATAGATAATAAGGAAAATAGATATAACAAATCTAGATCTAGCGAATCTGGTGGTGGTGATGAAAAAAATCTCGATGCAGGTATTGATGAAAATTTCCAACAGCAAGAAGAAGAAAAACCAGCACAACCAAAATTAGAAACAGAAAATCTAAAATCAGCAGCACCAGATTCACGACTTGAAGATGTTAGAACCTATAGGGATGATTCTGTTGATGGAGCTTCATCTTTGGGATCTATAGTTGCAAACATTGTAGACAAGGCTATTGCACGCACTGAATCAGCAAGAAATCATTCAGCAAGACATAAAAACTGGTTCAAAAGGAAAAAGTTAGTAGATTTCTACCCCTTGATCCAAGAAGATGCTGATTGGTTGCAGGCTAATTCTAATCGAGAGTTTAATTTGAGTTTCATAAATAAGCTACTGCTAAAGCTGGCAGAGCAGTATCCAGAGCACCATTTTGGCCATAAGAAAGTGGTTTTAACCTACATGGCTAAGGCTTTAGCCAATGAGCTCAGGGAAACAAATATAGCAAATAATGAGGATTTTCAGTTTAGTGATAAAAATAAATTCAAGGAGCAGTATTTAGAAAAAATAGAAAATAGCAAAGATGTTAGCCAAGAAGGTAAGTTGAAGCACAAGATCGCGGGTGTATTTGAGTCCGACATGGCTTATATGATACTGAGTTCCTGCATATTTGTTGGTATGGAAGGTAATCAGTATCAAATAAAATTATTGAAAAATATTTCACTATCGGAGCATATCAAAACTAAAATATTACATCAGGTTAAGGCGGTATATGGAAAAAAGATTGAGCAATTGCAGATTATACCATTTTCCGGCTCTAGCTCCATGAAGCAGGAAAGTACTACTCCCCAAAAACAACAAGGATTTCCTTTAGAAAGCTTTGCTCCTGATTCGATTTGGTATAAAGTGCGCACACAGTTGATCAAAAAATACGGAACTGCAATTGATTATCCAGCTGATGGTTCAAACCTCCACCTTCAGGTGGAGAAACTTTAGTTTGAAGAAGTCATAGTCGTCCTATATAAAATAAGTAAATAGGACTTATTTTATAGGATGACTATGACAGAATATGAGAAAGGGAA
>JAJIYR010000098.1 GCA_020881085.1 Rickettsia endosymbiont of Bryobia graminum
TAAAAAATTAACTATAAAGCAATTAAATAAAATAGAAGATTTTTTTTAACAATTTACCAAGAAAAATTCTTGGGTATAAAACACCAAATGAGCTATGGGAAGAAAATGCACAATTGGCTTAATTAATTCTAGAACTTACCACATGTATCTAATTAATATTTGCATATTATCTAAGAATAGATTACAATCACCTCGTTATATATTTTTTATTCAAGTAAATATTATCTAAGATATATTGGAGCAATTTTTCCTAGCTAATCTAAATTATATAAATAACTAATCAATTTATAACTATGCTAAAAAATATCGACTGGCGCGCTTTTTTTGTACTTATCATATATCCCTTTATCCTTTTCATTTTAGCAATTGAATATTCTTTAAGTCACACTATTGGCTTATTTGAAATAGGATTGTTAATAGCGGGCTATTACGGATCTAATATAGCGGTAGGTGTAGGGTTACATCGTTTATGGTCACATAACGCTTTTAAAACAAATAGTTTTGTCGAATTTATTCTAGCGCTTATGTCAGCTGGAACTCTTCAGGGGCCAGTTCTATCTTGGGCATCTAATCATTACAAACATCATACTTATACTGATAAAGATCAAGATCCCCATACTCCTTTAAAATATGATAATAAAATTCTAGGATTTTTATGGGCTCATATTGGTTGGATGATAATTGGTGGTAGTTATAAATCTATTGACCGCATTACTATGGTCAAACACGGTAGAAATAAGATACTTAAGTGGCAATTAAAATATTACTGGGAAATTGCCATATTTATGAACAGTCTTTTACCAATTCTAATTGGTTATTTAATTGGAGGAACTCTCTTGTCAGCATACGCAGGGTTCTTATTTATTGGGGTTGGTAGAGCAATACAACAACATGCAACTTTCTGTGTTAACTCATTATGTCATTTTGCTGGAAGTAAAAAATATTATAAAGGTACTGCTGGTGATATTTGGTGGATGGCCCTCTTCTTATTAGGAGAAAATTGGCATAATTTCCATCACGCATTCCCATCAGACTATCGTAATGGTATTAAATGGTATCATTTTGATGCTCATAAATGGATAATATATACACTAAGCAAACTCGGTCTAGCTTGGAATTTAGAGTGCACAGATAAGGTTAGAATAGAAGCTAAGATGAAAGAAACTAGTGCTTATCTTCTAGAAGGACGTAAACAACAACTAGGATTATTACAAAGTAAAATTGATCAATTAGTAGAACATATATATTTAAAACTACTAGAGCTTGACAATTCTTCTGTTTCTATAAAAGATCAATTACATAAATCTTTTTTAGAAATTCAAGAATCCCTTAAAAAACAAGCTGAACAACTACAATCATCAATTCAATTAACTGAGAAATCTTCAGAACAGTTATTAAAAATCGCTCAGAAAAAACTTAAGGATAGTGAAGCAGCAATTTATAGCCTGTATAATAAATTTGACACAAACATTATTTAATAATTATTATGCAAAATCTACCATCAATTAAGGATATGAATTTTGAGGCTGCACTTGCTGAATTAAAAGAAATTGTTAAAAAAATTGATGCTGGTGAAGAAAGTTTAGAATCATCAATTAATAGCTTCGAAAGAGGCATCCTATTAAAAGAGCATTGCGAAAAAAAATTACATGATGCTCGTTTAAAAATTGAGAAAATCACCAAAGCAGCAGATTCTAAAATAACTTTAGAAAAATCAGATTCTTAAGTTTTATATTTAATTAATAATTGAGTATAATTATTAATAATAGTAAATAAGTTTAAGTAAATGCTAAAATTTATTATTATTTACTCTAGCATAAAATGCTTTTTTATGCTAGAAAGTTTGCAATCATTATATAAAGCTGATAAGAAATTCTAAGCTTATATAAAATTATTTTCTAAAATTATAAAAATTGTGAGGTCTTAATCATGAGTGCAGATAGTGTAGATATTGAAAAGGTTGTTATTGAGGTTGTTGCCGAATCATTGAAAATAGAGAAATCTAAGATAACCCCTGAATCCAGATTCGTAGATGATTTACGCGCAGATAGTTTAGATACTGTAGAGCTAATGATGGCTATTGAAGCAAAATACAATATAGATATACCTGATGAAGAAGCAAGTAAAATCGTAAAAGTTTCAGATGTAATAGATTATATCAAAAAACATAAAAAATAATCCTTCCCAAATAAAACCTTATGTCATCTAGAAGAGTTGTTATAACAGGAATTGGTCTCGTTACCCCATTAGGAATAGATGTTAAATCTTCTTGGGAGGGACTTATATCAGGACGTAGCGGTATTAAAACTATTACTGAATTTAATACAGATACACTTGCTTGCAAGATAGCAGGTATAATTGATGGCTTTACTCCAGAGAAATACATCGATCCACGTGATTTAAAAAAAATGGATCTATTTATTCAATATGGAATTGCGGCTGCTACTGAAGCAATAGAAGATAGTGGATGGAAAGTTACTGATGAATTATCTGGAGATCGAACTGGATTAATACTTGGTTCAGGAATTGGCGGTCTTAAAATGATAGAAGAAACAGCTGTAAAATTTTATACAGAGAATACCGGTAAAGTTAGTCCATTTTTTATTCCTGCTTCACTAATTAATCTTCTTTCTGGTCATGTGTCTATAAAATATGGCTTTACCGGACCTAATCATGCAGCTGTCACAGCTTGTTCTACTGGATCTCATGCAATAGGTGATGCTATGAGAATGATTCAATACGGTAATGTAGATGTAATGATTGCCGGTGGCGCTGAATCTCCTATCACTCCAATTGGGGTCGCAGGATTTATTGCAGCAAGAGCTCTTTCTACTAAATATAATGATACTCCAGAGATTGCCTCAAGACCTTGGGATAAAAACCGAGATGGTTTTGTTATGGGTGAAGGCGCTGGGGTTGTAGTATTAGAAGAGTATGAGCATGCAAAAGCTAGAGGCGCTAAGATTTACGGTGAGCTTGTTGGCTATGGCACAACTGGTGACGCTCATCATATAACATCTCCTCATCCTGAAGGTAGAGGGGCATATAGAGCAATGTCTGAGGCCCTTAAAGATGCTAAAATTAACCCAGGCTCTATTGATTATATTAATGCCCATGGCACCTCTACACCAGTAGGTGATGTGATAGAGCTAAATGCTGTTCAAAAATTATTTTTGGAAGCAAACCCAAAAATTCTTATGTCTTCTACTAAATCCTCTACCGGTCACTTACTAGGTGCAACAGGGAGTATGGAATTAATATTCTCTATTTTAACAATGCAGAATCAAATTATTCCTCCTACTCTAAATTTATATGACCCTTTAGAAGAAGCTAAAATAGATTTAGTACCTTTAAAAGCCCGAGAAGCTAACATTAATTACGCCCTTTCCAATTCATTTGGTTTTGGTGGAACTAATGCAAGCCTTATTGTTAAAAAGTTATGATATTCAAGTTGAATATCATAACTAAACTTTACACTCTTTTTTCTAGCTCATTCTTATAAATCAATATATCTCAACTATTTAACAAAGATACTTCTCAAGTCTCAAAGCTAACCACCAATCTTCCAAGAAAGAATTTATTGTTTAATAGTACTAGTTATTAATATCACAAGTTAAAAGTAATGCAAATTTGTATTATAAATTTTGTAGATATTTTATAATATACTTGATACTGTAATTGTTGATGTATTTTAAACGTATTAGGTATAGCAAAATCATAGGAAATAGGTACGCTTAAATAAACTTTAGTACGTGTTCTACAGCCATGATAATATCTTTGAATTCACCACTTAGTTTTCTTATTTCGTTCTTAATCTTAAACACATAATGTTCTATAGGACTTAAATCTGGACTATATGTAGGTATACTGTTTATTACCAAATCTAGCTCTTATTACAAGACCCAAGGCTTAACCCCAAAAGACTTGAAAATATAATGCAAGTGATTGATGAAATATACACACAGCATCATTACCAGAGACCAAGAAAAATGTCAGAGCACCTAGTGCCATTGGGCATCACAATAGGTCGCAAGGCAGAAAGTCGTTATAATAGAAAAATGGATATGGAAGCTAGACAAGCTAAA
>JAJIYR010000099.1 GCA_020881085.1 Rickettsia endosymbiont of Bryobia graminum
TGAACAATTTTCAGAAGCAATAAACAAATTTTTCAGCAACATCGGCAATTATAAAGATAGGTTACGTACCTTAATAAACGATAATTTCCAAACTATTACCGTTAACCATTTCTCCAACTCTTCAAGTTAATTCAGTATACAAACTGACGTAGAGTAACCAAAGAAAAAAAGTGAGCTTAAAAGAAGCAAGCCTGTGTCAAAAGAACAAAAAGAAAATTGGAAAAAATACAGTTGGTAGGAATATTTAACTATTAAGCTCAATTTTATTTTTATAAGTAATAATAGGATTAATTAACAAGATCCTATTATTACTTATAGTTTAAGCTAATAATCATTAACCTAATCAATTTCCATATTTACATATAATAAGTTTTACATTATGATCCTTGACCATATATTATTATGTAAGCACAATGAAAAATATTTTAATAGGTAAAATTGCAAATTATTCTGCAACTGTTGGGGTAATAGGTCTAGGATATGTAGGTCTTCCGCTCGTTCGAGCTATCAGCTCAAAAAATTTCAGTGTAATTGGTTTTGATGTTAATCAAAAAAAAGTTGATAGTCTTACACAATGCAAATCTGATGTTACTACTGTAACAAATGATGATTTAGCAATAATATTAAAACAAAAAGTAGGATTTACTACTAATTTTGAAGAGATTTCTAAATGCGATATTATAGTAGTTTGCGTCCCAACACCTTTAACAAAAAATAGAGAACCTGACTTAAGCTACATAGTTAAATCATTTGAAACTATTAGCAAACATTTAAAAGACTCAGCTCTATTAATTCTTGAATCTACAACTTATCCAGGCACTATGGAAGAGGTAGTTTTACCTTTGGTTGAACAAATTGCAGGTAAAAAACCAGGAATCTTTATAGCTTATTCTCCAGAGAGAGAAGACCCAGGCAATTTACATTTTAATAATGTTCAAATTCCTAAAGTAGTTGGTGGAATGAATCAAGATGCAACCGACTTAGCTGAAGCTTTTTATACCTCCTTTTTATCTACCATTTATACTGTTTCTTCATGTAAAGTAGCTGAAGCTGTTAAAATTTTTGAAAATTCTTTCCGCTTAATCAATATATCTTTTGTTAATGAAATGAAAATGATTTTTGATAAAATGGATATAGATATTTGGGAAGTAATTGAAGCAGCAAAAACCAAACCTTTTGGTTTCATGCCATTTTATCCTGGCCCAGGGATAGGAGGTCATTGTATACCTATAGATCCATTTTACTTGACTTATAAAGCCCATGAATATGATCTAAATACTAAATTTATTGAAACGAGTGGCGAAATATTAAAAACTCTTCCTCTTTATGTAGTCAATAAAACTGCTAAAGCCATTGATAGAAATCTATTAAGAGGATTACATAAATCCAATATTCTTATCATTGGGTTATCCTATAAAGAAAATATCGGTGATATGAGAGCCAGTGCTAGTATAGATATTTGGAATATTTTAGAAAAACGTGGGGCTATTTTAGAATATTATGATCCATATATTCCTGAAGTAGAAATCAATAAACAAACCCATACTAGTTTAGTATTTGAAGAAATTGATTTCTCTAAATATCATGCAGTATTATTACTCACGAACCACAAAGATATCGATTATCAAAAAATCTTAGATAATTCAAAGATATTTGTTGATACTAGAAACGTTGTTTCCAATTTTAATACTAATTCTGAAGTTAAGATAGTTAGAGCCTAATTATGAGTATTGGAGTAATAGGTTGTGGGTATTGGGGTAGCAACCACATAAAAACACTTTCCTCTCTTGGATTATTGTCAGCTGTAGCAGATGAAAACCCTCTAAAAGCAAAAAATCTAGCAGAGATGTATAATGCACAAGCGTTAACAGTTAAAGAAATGCTAGAAAATTCAGATATCAAAGGAATAGTAATCGCTAGCAGTGCAGAAATTCACTATAAAATCGCTACCCAAGCTATTGAAGCCGGAAAAAATCTTCTTGTAGAAAAACCTATTGCTCTTTCCTCAACAGAAGCACAAAAATTATGTAACCTTGCTACTACAAAGAAGTTAGTATTTATGGTAGGACATTTACTTAATTTTCATCCAGCCTACAAAAAAGTAAAAGAATTAGTATCAAATGGCGAAGTAGGAAAAATCCACTCTATAAAAGCACGCCGTATGAGCATGGGGCAAATTAGAAAAGAAGAAAATATCATGTGGAGCTTTGCTCCACATGATATTGCGCTTATTTTAGGAATATCAAACTCTTTGCCAAAAATAACTTCCGCTTATGGTAAAAAAATTGTTTCACCTATAGAGGACGAATATTTTGTCACTTTTGATTTAGAGAATAATATTAAAGCTGAAATTAATGTTTCATGGTTTCATCCATATAAGGAACATAAATTTTTTGTTATTGGAGAACAAGGAAGTATTGTCTTTGACGATAGTCTTTCTTGGGAAAATAAAGTAACTTTATACAGGCACGAAATTTCTCCAGCTCTAAAAAAAGGAGAAATCATAACAATTCCTGTTGAAGAAAAATATCCTCTTACAGAAGAGCTGTCATATTTTCATAATTGTATAATTAACCAAACTCTCCCTACTATCTCTACAGGACAACAAGGTATGGATGTTGTTAAAATAATTGAGGAAATTGAGAAATATGCAAAATAATAATACTAATACCACCGTATATGTTCATGAATCATCTTATATTGATGATAATGTAAAAATAGGTAATAACACAAAAATTTGGCATTTTTCTCATATCTTAAAAGATTGTATTTTAGGAGAAAAGGTAACCGTTGGACAAAACGTAACTATTGGTCCGGAAGTAACTGTTGGTAATAATTGCAAGATACAAAATAACGTTAGCCTATATAAAGGCATAGAATTAGAAGATAATGTATTTTGCGGTCCTAGTTGTGTATTTACAAATGTCTTTAATCCTAGAGCTCATATTGAAAGAAAAGATGAATTTAGAAAAACCTTAATTAAAGAAGGTGTTACTATTGGAGCAAATGCTACAATTATTTGTGGTATTACTCTTGGTAGATATGCTTTAATAGGAGCTGGTTCAGTAGTTACCAAAGATGTAAAAAATAATGCCTTAATGTATGGAGTACCAGCAAGATTTCACGGCTGGGTAAGTGATTATGGCGAAATTTTAAAAGAAGATTTAGTATGTCCCAAAACTGGTGAGCAGTATAAAGAAGTAATAAAAGATAGTGAAACCTATTTGGAAAAGGTATAAATATGGAATTTATTGATTTAAAACAACAATATAATTTATTAAAATCAACGATTCTACCTAAAATTTCTAATGTTCTTGATGAAGGGCATTACATTATGGGACCACAAGTACAAGAATTTGAGAAAAATCTTGCTTCATACTTACAAACCAAACATGTAATTAGTTGTGCAAACGGAACAGATGCTTTAGTTCTTGCCCTTCAAGCATTAAATTTACAAGCTGGTGAAGCTGTACTTGTTCCATCCTTTACTTTTGCTGCATCTGCTGAAGCAATAGCTTTCTTAAGCGGGATTCCTTTCTTTATTGACGTAGATAAAGATACCTATAATGTTACTTTAAGCTCTATAGAACAAGGTTATAATGATGCATTAGCTCAAGGATTAAAGCCTGTAGGCCTTATGAGTGTAGATCTATTTGGATTATCCTGTGAATATGATCTAATACAAAATTTCTACAAAGAAAAGAAAATTTGGCATATTATTGACGCAGCTCAAGCCTGTGGCGCTAAATATAAAGATAAATTTAATTGCAGCTATGGCGACATTACTACGACTAGCTTCTTCCCTGCTAAACCGCTTGGTTGTTATGGTGATGGAGGAGCAATATTTACTGATTCTTTAGAATATGCAGAAAAAATGAAATCATTAAGATTTCATGGCAAAGGTACTGACAAGTATGACAATATTTATGTTGGCATGAACAGTAGACTAGATACACTCCAAGCTGCTATTCTAGAAGAAAAATTAAAAATCTATGACGCAGAAATAACTAAAAGGAATATAGCAGCAAAATTTTATAATGAACAACTTGCAACAATAGATGGTATAGAACTTCCAGACTATACTGACAGACCTTATCTTTCAGTATGGGCACAATATACTATAAAACTTAAAAACAGAGATGCTCTGCAAGCTCATTTAAAAAGCGCTGGTATTCCTAGCATGGTTTATTATCTTAAATCATTGCATTTACAAACAGCTTATAAGCATTTCCCAAAAAGTAATGTTATGACTAATTCAGAAACTCTAAGTCATGAAGTATTAAGCTTACCTATGCATCCTTATTTAACACAAGAACAGCTTGAGTTAATATGCAAATCTGTAAAAGAGTTTTTATCCCTAATACATAAAACTATATAGTGATTAATATGATAGGTTGCTTAAACCTATCTTTAATTTAGGTATTAAATGTGCGGTCTAGCAGGTATTATATCAAATAGGGATATATCATCTTTTGAATCTATAATACAAAAGATGAACTCTCTTCAAGTCCATCGAGGCCCTGATGGTGAGGGGTACTGGCATTCAGCAAATAAAAATGTATATTTAGCTCACAGAAGACTTGCCATCATTGACTTATCTGACAACGGTTTTCAACCTTTAGTTTCACAAGATACTTTATATTCAATTGTTTATAACGGAGAAATTTATAATTATCAGGAACTAAAAGAACAATGTATTAAAAAGGGCAGCAAATTTTCCTCTAACACTGATACTGAAGTTATCATTGAATATATTAGACATTTTGGTATAGAAGGGATTAAAGATTTTAGAGGAATGTGGGCTTTTGTCCTTTATGATGCTAAGAATAATAAGATTATTTTTTCTAGAGATCCTTTTGGTATCAAACCTTTATATTATGCAATCCATAAAGATTGCTTATATTTTGCTTCTGAAATCAAAGCAATTCGTCTTATTAATGAAGATTTTAATAAGGTAGATGAAATTACCAGGCAGCTCTTTTTAGATTTTGGTTATCTTGATATTGGACAATGGACTTTTTTTAAGAATATAAAACGTTTCCCTCAAGCAAGCTATGCAGAAATTGATTTGAATAAAGAAGTAAAGATAGAACCTATAATATATTGGCACCCACCTAAACAACTTACTGATATTGATGAAGAAACTGCTACAAAAAAATTAAATGATTTATTAAAGCAAAGCATAACAAGGCATATGGTTAGCGATGTACCAATTGCATTTTGCTTAAGCGGTGGTTTGGATTCTTCTACTATTGTTGGAATGGCAGCAACAATTGTTAAAAACAATAATATCCTTAATAGCTTTACAACTCATTATCCACATTTTCCTGATATAGATGAAATGAAATGGGCTAAATTAGCAGTAGGTCATACTGGAGTTCAACCACACTGGATTGAAGTTCAATATCAGGATTTTATTAAGGAATTTGAGTTAGTATTATATCATCATGACGAACCTTTTGGGTCAACAAGTGTTTATGCCCAAAATGCTATTTTTAAAGCAATAAATCGAGCTGGTTTAAAAGTGAGTCTTGATGGTCAAGGAGCGGATGAAATATTTGCTGGTTATAATTCTTATCACTTTTTCTTTCTTAAATATTTATTAAAAGAAAAGAAGTTCTTTAAATTTTTATTTGAAACTATAGAGCTTTTTATTAGATTCCCAAACTTTATATTTAGTAATTTTACTTATATAAAAAGATTCTTTAACCGTCGTTCATCCAATAATATTATATCTAACAATCAAGCTTATCAAGAAAGGTTAAAGCAAATAAAGAACCTCCTGCAAGCAAGTAGTTTTAATGAATTATTACTTACCACACTTATTAGCTCAAGCATCCCACAATTGTTACGCAACGGTGATAGAAATTCGATGAAAAACCAAGTTGAATCAAGAGTGCCCTTTTTAGACGTTGATTTAGTAAATTTTATTATATCATTACCAGACCATTTTAAAATAAGAAAAGCTATTAAAAAATATCTACTAAAGCAAGTTGCCTATAGTTATTTACCTAAAAAGCTGGTAGATAGAACTGATAAATTAGGCTTCCCTTCTCCAGAAAAAGCCTGGATGAAACAAGCATTTAATATTAATGTATCTGGCACTTTTACTAAAAAATGGCGAGAATTTATAGTAGAACGATGGGAAAATATGATTTCATCTAATAAAAACATATAAGTAAGACTGGCTTCAGTTCTAATGATCCACTATACAATCGATAAATCTGCTAGCCAAATGTTGATAATTATGGTGTTGGATAACGTAATTTTTCCCTTTAAATCCCATTTGATCTAGTGTAGCCTTAGGATAATCTTTTAATTTCAAAATAGCTTCATATAGTAGTTCAGGAGAATCTGAGGGTACAGTAATCCCACATTTCGCTTTTTCAACAATATCACTTCCTCTTGATATAGCGTATAGAATAGGACGAGAAGACATCATATAATCAAAAATTTTATTAGGACTAATGCCATATTGATATATTGGTTTATCCACAAATCCACCATATAATGCATCCATCTGTTGCAAAAAACTAGGGACATGTTGTTTTGTTATTGCATCTAAGAATGATATGTTTGTCATTGCTCTATCTTGAACAAAACGAATAATATTTTCTTTTTCTAAACCTTTACCAATTAGAACAAAATGGATATCCTTAATCCCTCTTTGTTGACATAAATATGCTGTACCTAAAAGATTATATAGCCCATTAGCTATGGTATAAGCTCCAGCGTATCCAATTAGAAATTTATTTTTTTCTTTTAACTCATTAATTATTTTTTGTTGAGTTTCAGGTAATGGATTAATAACATTCCATTCACTTAAAACAACTCCATTAGGAACATAACAAAATTGATTACTCTTTATACCAAATCTACTCATATATGATAAACTATTAGGTAATATTGAGATAATTTTATCAACAGTTTTATATACGAATTTCTCAGTTACTGATAATAGCATTACAAAAGGGTTGAACTTGCTAATATTACTTATCTCTATTAAAGTCTGAGGCCATAAATCATGTAGTTCAAAAACTAAAATAGTTTTTTTCTTTAATAATCTCTTCATTAGCCAAGCTGGATATATATCAAGCATATGAACTGATGAAGCAATAATTACATCTGGATTTGTTATTTTAATAATTTTTCTTAAATTCAAAAATAATTGTAACATAAAAATTAGAACAGAATAAGCACGTTTAATGCCATTACCTTTGTATTTAGGAGTATTAAGCCATATATATTTTATTCCATCTATATCTTCAATTGAAGAGTCAGGTTGTTTATTTCTAAGATGAGAAAAACTTCCACCCACTACAAATACTTTATGATTTTTCTTTATCCACTCAGTCCCTAAGTAATAAGGTCTGAAAGATCTACCATATTGAGTAGAACCTGCATAATGATCGAGATATAATATATTCATAATGATATATAGTAATTAAGTAATATTCTCAAAAGGCTTATCTGATTTACTTTTATATGTCAACACCCATAATAATCTGATTGCATTTTAAGCAGATAATATTATAATATAACCCGAACTATGGATAAGAAAGAGAGAGAAATAAAGTATTGAATAAATAGTAGAAGGAGCTATTAAACCTTTTGAGAAAACAAAAAAACAAGAAACAAGGTTTAATAGCATGTGCAAGTATAGTACAATTTTTACA
>JAJIYR010000100.1 GCA_020881085.1 Rickettsia endosymbiont of Bryobia graminum
TCTGATCATTTACATATTTTAGTATCGATACCTCCTAATATAGCAGTAAGTGAATTTGTACAAAGAGCGAAAGGTAGAACTTCACGTAGAATACAACAAGAATTTCCAGAATTAAAGAAGAGATATTGGGGGAAGCATTTTTGCGGAAGAGGTTATTTTAGTACAACAAGTGGTCATATTACAGATGAAGTAATTAATGAGTATATAAATAACCATACAGAAGCTCATAAACCAACTTCTAGTTCTAACATTCGATTGGATAAGCTTTACCTTAAACTCTACGGCCCTCCGGGTTCCTACCATCAACCTCCCGGCTCTCATCCGGTAGTAGTTTAGATCTCTTTCCTATCTCTAAACATACTTCTCTTAATACTTGATCAACTAATACGTCAAACAATGCTCGGCGATATTTTGCTGGAAATACCATGTGATACAGCAGTACCGTAACATTATGACTTTTGTGTATATATTTGCTCATTCCTCCATATTACGCCGCAAGCGGCGGGGAATATACCCAAAAGAGATTAACAATGCTTCCACTGTTTCAAGTGGTAGTGAAGAAAAAATAGTAGCAACAATTAAAAATGATGAATTATTAATAAACGGGACATTAAATCAAGACCATAAAGACCTGTTAATAGTACCAGTGGCAAATGATAATCTCTATTATATTAAATTATCATTAGAGAAATTACTGGTTAAATACAATATTAAATTAGAAGGAGAAATTTTATATGAAATTTCTCCAGGTGCAGCAACGGAAATTATCCAAACAAGCAAAAACTTTTACCAATTAGGGAGTAAAGCCTTAAAAGAGTCTGACAATTATATTACTGATTATCTACTTGCTGAATATACTAATAATCATGGGATATCTAATTGGAATAAAGCAGGGTATTTAATAAGTAAATATGTATCTGAAAAATATGACGTTGATTTAAATAATAGTTTAATAGTCGATGGTTCAGGGTTATCAAGATATAATATGTTAACACCTAATCAGTTTGATGATTTTTTAACTAAGATATATAAAGATCAGGGGTTTCAAAAGATTAAATTAATGTTAGCTATTCCAAGTGAACAAGAATATTTAAGTAAAAGATTTAGGCAATTGGAAGTCTTTGTAAAAACAGCAGGAATGACAGGTATTTTATCAATAGTTGGGTATATATTTGATAAATCCGGTACAGCATATAGCTTTGTAATTGTTAGTAATAATATCTTTGGATCAAGAGGAAAATACAAAAATTTAGAAGAGAATATTATCCAGTTATTATTGGAAGCGCATTAGAAATATTCAAAGAATTTAGGAGTTGTTACTGATAATATATTCCTTACTTAGTGATTAGTTTTTTTGGAATATATTATGGGATACTAGAATTTTTTGACTATACTACACTTAATTATTTTATAAATCCCTAATAGGGTATCTTAGATAACATAATTCCAAGCAAACAAATCATCAAGTAAGATATATACGCCTTAGGTAGTTTGAAAAAATTACTTTTAATAATTATATTGTTGTATTTTTTACAGTATTTTTCAACTAAAATATCCAATAAAGCTTAAATATTTTTATTGTTGTGACAAATATGTCTTAAAATTCCTGAATACAAGATGGTGGAGATGAAGGGAATCGAACCCTTGACCCTCTGCGTGCAAAGCAGATGCTCTACCCCTGAGCTACATCCCCAAATGTTGGGAGGGTACTATCTTAATGCTTTGCTCTATCCCAAGGTAAAGCTTTACCATCGGTTCCAACTACTAAATCACCTGAGCCATCATATTCTGCTGCAAAAAATGAAGATTTACCAGATATAAGTTTTACAGGTTTGATCTTTTTACCATTATGGAAATACTCTCTGGCTGATTCCCTCATGGTAGGGTTGTTTTTAGAAGCGGTTTTTGCCTTTGACATAAGAATAATCTAAAATCTAAATTGTGTTATTGGTTGTATATCAATATACCTACAAAATATATGAGCTTTCAAATTTGTCAAGCAGATAAGCAGATTTAATCTAGATAATTATCAAATATAGCTTGAACTCTGTCAAAGATAGTAAGATGCACATCGCCAATTAATGGTAATGTACTATCTAACGTTTCGTTATTAGGGCGAGTTTGATATAATAAATCTTCAATTTTATATTTATCATTACTATCGGCCTTATACTTTTCTGCTAATAATGCAGGTAGTTCTGAATGAATAGCAATAGTATCTTGTTTGTTAGCAAATCCTACTCCTTCCACTACGATTTTATAACCTTGTTTATCTAATTCTAAATCCTTTAGTACTTTATCTACTGCTCTTTGAGTGTCAATTATTTGACGTTCAATGTAAGGGTTGTTAGTTTCCAATAAAATAATAAATTCTTTTTGATCTCCAAAATCGCCATTTTTAATTTTTTTAACTAAGTCTATTGCAGCATCATGAGCTGTAGTTGAAGTGTTAGGCCTTTGATTATTTTCAGCTTTAGTATCTATTATAGTAACCTTATTATTTAAAAACTTTGATAAATCTATAGACATTAGACTTTCAGTAATCTTAGAGCTAGAATGATCTAGATACTTTGGGTATGTTCTTCCTAGAAAAAAGCCTTTAGGACACTCTTCATCATTTTTATACTTAGTAAATGGCTCATTTGGATAAAGTTCAATATTATTGTTTTTAGCCAATGTTCTTATATGTATTCTTTACCTTCATCAGTACGATTTGTGGTATTTCCTGTTGGCAAAAATACATCTAAATGACTTATATCTGATTTTCCTTTATATTCGGCTAGTAATTTTTCATACTCTCTAGGTTCAATTCCATCAAGTTCAGCCCATAATGGTCTTGATCCTGCTAGTATTAAAGTTGAACCTATAATTTTAACGTGTTCTAATTATTTTATTAAAATGAATTATTCTAGCTAATATACCAATTCTAGATGCTCCTGCGATCCAAGCTTCATCATATTTTTGGTGTTTAGGAAGTACTTCGTCAATGAGGCCTAATTCTTTTGCAGATTGGAAATATTCATCTCGATGTTTATTCATCCAATCTTTAGCCACTAACTCATTACGTTCTTGTCCTATTTTTCGATCAAAAGCGTTTTGAGCAACATATAATATCCAAGCTTCAATATCTTGAATCTCAACTTTATCAGTGTCCTTAAAGAGATTTTTTCTTAATAATTTAAGATTAATCTTATTGGTAGCGTTTTGATTAGTATTAGCAAGGTTTAAACTATGAATGACTGACGTATATATTTCTTTCGGATTAGTAGTTTTATCAAAAGCCGATAAATCACGCCATAAAGCTTGTGGTTCAAAATACCCTGCTATTATATGAAAAATATTTAATAAGGCTTCTTGTTGATGGGTATTAAATCCCAATCTCTCAGCTGATAATTCAAATTTAGAAGGGTGTTTAGAATATTGATAAGCATTATATATTAAGATACTGGGGAATCCAATTACTATAGAAACTGGCAAAAAAAGAAATGCCTTATTAAAAAATCTAGACATTTATGGATCTCCTTTTAAATTTAGGATACTCTCAATATCATTCCAACTTATGGAAATGATATTGAGTTTGCTCTATAGTCCTAAAGTTTTTGGTTTGTAATATTTAACCCAAAGGTCAATTAGTAACTTAGTAATAATTATAGCAGAGAACATTGAAGCAATAATCCCTATAGTGAGGGTTACAGCAAAACCTTTAACAGCCCCCACACCAAATATATAAAGTAAGAATGCAACAATTAAGGTTGTAATATTTGAATCAAGTATTGTTGAAAAAGCTGACTCAAAGCCGATTTTTATGGCATATAAATTGGACGCTCCTTTATGCACTTCTTCCCTTATTCTTTCGTATATTAATACATTAGCATCAACTGTCATACCAATTGTTAAGATTATACCAGCTATTCCTGGTAATGTTAAAGTAGCTTGAAAGAGTGATAATAATGCCAAAATATAGAATAAGGCAAAGCATAACGCAACATTAGCAATAATACCTAAGGTTCCATAAGACCAAATCATAAATATAATTACACTGATAAAACCAATAGTACCAGCTTTTTTCCCAGCAATTATAGAGTCTGCACCAAGGTTAGGGCCTATGGTTCGCTCTTCTACTATTTTAAGAGGAGCTGGTAGTGATCCAGCTCTAAGTAGTAGAGCTAATTCATTGGCTGATTCTACAGTAAAATTACCAGAGATTATACCATTACCGCCAAGAATTGGCTCATTAATAACAGGAGCGCTTAATAATTTATTATCAAGAACTATAGCAAGTCTTTTTCCTGGGTTGTTTTTAGTTATCTCGGCAAAAGTTTTACTACCAATATTATTAAAGGAAAAAGATACTACTGCTTGAGAATTTTGATTAAAAGAAGCTTGAGCATTGATTAATTGGTCACCAGTGATAATAGCTTTTTTCTTAATAGCTAGGTAATACTCTTTATGATCTTCTGTTTCTCCCTTTATTAATATTGAGCCAATAGGGAGATTAGTACCATTAATATCTTGAATATGAGCTGTTTCATCAACTAAATGAAATGTTAATTTAGCGGTCTGTCCAAGAACATTTTTTAATTGTTTAGGATTTTCCTCTCCAGGTACTTGTAATAGTATGTGATTATTTCCTTGCCTTTGGATAATTGGTTCTTTAGTTCCAGTACTATCAACTCTCATTCTTATTATTTCAATGGTTTGGGCAATAACTCTATTCCTAAATTCTCCAATTCTAGAATCACTATAAGTAAGCTTGACATTGTTATCATTATTTTCGATACTAATTTCTCTATCTAAATTAGTAATAATTTTTTTAACGTATTTAAAATCTTCGCTATTTCTTAGCTCAAATTGTACAGAATAATCTTTTGCAGTAAGGTTTTTATAACCAATTTTATCTTCACGTAAATATTTTCGTAATTGATCGCTTAGATTTTCCATTAAATCACTTTGATAGGTGTTAAAATCAACGTCCAATAAAAGATGAGCTCCACCTTTTAAATCAAGTCCTAGATTAACTTTGTGATTTGGTAATACTTTGGAATCTACATTAGTAAAATTGGGTAAAGCGCAAAATAGCGCTACAATTGTACATAAAATTAAAATAAATATTTTCCATTTAGAAATACTCTGCACTGCTGATTACCATTTATTTTTTAGCTTTTTTTGTTTCTTCTTTTTTAGTACGGCTGGCGATATCAATAATCGCTGATTTTAAAACCTTAATTTTAACATTTTCAGCTATTTCCAGCTCTACGGTGTTATCAGCCTCAGTAATTTTGCTAACTATTCCATAAATGCCGCTATTAGTAATAACTTCCTCTCCCTTTTTAACTGTAGAAATTAGAGTTTCTTTTTCCCGTCTACGCTTTTCTTGAGGCCTAATTAAGAAAAAGTAAAAAACAGCAAAAATCAACACCATAGGAATCATACTTGATAAAGTAGAAAATGTAGATGATTCAGCTGGTTGATTTGTAGACTTATCTTCTTGTATTGATATAGTGTCATTACTTGCGTAAGCATTTTCTATAAACATATATTCTCCGTTATAGTGTTTCTTAAATGGTTGATATATACTTCTTTTATTTGAAGAATTAGTTAGGAATAGTACAAGTCATCCAGAACTTTGAGATCTAATAAGATGCTGAAACAAGTTCGCATGACGTTTTAGTCCTTGTATAAGGCAATTCTTTAAGTTAAGTCAGTATAATATGCTGGTTATTTTCTTATTTCAATAAATATTTTTTCTCAGTAACCCTACAGTTTTAAGACGTTCTCTGACTTTCCTGAATATTAATTCAGGTAAAATATTTACAGTAGAAATATCAATATATTTATTATCTTTTATTGTCAAAGAAAAAGAGGGGATACGAAATTCCGGTCCATCCAGATCTCTAGCGATTCTGACTAAATTCCCTATAATATGACTGTTATAATAATCATATTTGCTAATCATTCTTTTTGCTAATCTATTAATATATGTATCGCTTTTTGCTGTATAGGTTAGGGTAAGAGCAACGCTAAGCATTAATCTTTGACGATGACTAAAAGGAATATCTGAAGCTAGAATAAACTCCACAATAAAGCTAGAACGGAGGGTTTTATCAATATTTTTATTATATTGAGCAAGCATCACTATTAAGGCTATTATACTGATGGTAATAGAGTCAGGATTAATTAATATAGGTCTTATTAATTCAATATAATCATCTATCCTACAAATATTTTCATCAAAATTCACTAATGTTTTTACTCTTTCATAAATAATATCTTTTTTTTGCTCTTCTAAAGGAAGATAATTAAATCTAACTCCTTCTTTTAGGCCATAATTTGAAATCACTATATTTTTTGGAGTAAAGACATTGAGCATTGCTTTTGCAACAATAATAGCGTTAGGGTGAATTTTAGGTTCATAATCTCCCCTTATTTGATTACTATGAGATAATTTTTCTAAATATAATTTAAATTCTTCATAGCTTATTTCCAAATTATGTAAATTTTTTAAAGGGTAACGGATGAGTTCCATATAAGAACGCCCCATTAATCTAAGGGCACCTCCTATTAAATATAAATTTGGGCAATCTAATTCACCGAATTCTTTCTTAATAATTTGCCTAATCAGATTAACATCATTTAGGTGATTTTTAGATATTAAACTAGTACCAAGGGGTAGAGATTTTAATATTCCAACTTGTTGGCTTTCAATTCTAGCAAGTTCCAAGCTACCACCTCCAAGGTCAGCTACCACTCCTACAGCATTATTAATGCCAGAAATTAGTCCAATTGCTGTAAGATACGCTTCTCTATTGCCCGAGATAATATCAACATTAATATTGAACTTCTCTTTTATAATTTTTGTAAATTCCTCAGCTTTTGGGTGGCCTCTAAGAGCGGCAGTAGCAACACATCTAACTTCTGTGACTGATAGCCTATTAAAGATATGTATCAAATATTGGATAGAAATATATAATTGATGTCTTACATTTAAGTTATTTAAACTTAATAGATTAACGATATCGCTTTTAAACTTATCATTAAAAATTTCTGGTGCTCCAAGTTTATCACATTCATAAACTACAGCTCGCACCGCATTATAGCCAATATCAATAATGGCTGAGCGCATAATCTGTTTTACTTTGTTAATTGGTTCTTATTGTAAACGAGATTAATAGCATTGGCAATAGAGTCATCAATATTTGTAGTGTATAGCTAATAGTTGAAGAAATTCATTATTCATAACCCTCCTTACTATAATCTATATTATTAGATGCAATAAGGCCAATATTATAGCTATCCCAAGAAGCCATTAATTTTATTATTTCTATTTCTTTGGTAGAGGCCACATTAACCTGTGGTAGTGCCATAATCCATAAGGCAATATCTGATATTTTTTGTTCTGATAAATCATCGTTAAACTTACCATTACCTATAGAAATAGGATCTTTATAAAAATAAAAGTAATCCCCGCCGCAAGCAGCGGGGTATTTTAGAAGAAAGCTAGCTGATGATCCTCATGCAGTTTCTTATATTCCATGCCTTGGTTTTTTACGTATTTTCCTATCATATTCTCATTTCCATGCTTACCTAC
>JAJIYR010000101.1 GCA_020881085.1 Rickettsia endosymbiont of Bryobia graminum
GAACAATTTTCAGAAGCAATAAACAAATTTTTCAGCAACATCGGCAATTATAAAGATAGGTTACGTACCTTAATAAACGATAATTTCCAAACTATTACCGTTAACCATTTCTCCAACTCTTCAAGTTAATTCAGTATATAACGAAGATAATATTTAACTAACCTGAATTATATTTACGAGATGTTAGGTTTAGTAGGTTTGATCTTGGCATTACCAAATACTATATATCTTTGATTATTAGAGTCTTCAAGAGATTTTTGGGATTAATTTTGGACTGTATTAGAAGATAAAGTGGCGGAGAGAGAGGGATTCGAACCCTCGATACGGTTTAACCCGTATAACGGTTTAGCAAACCGCCGCCTTCGGCCACTCGGCCATCTCTCCATATTGAAGGAACTAGTAACGGATACTTTATAGCATCTAATTATTTCCTTTTCTATAATTATTTACATAAATTTTATAATTAATAAATCTCTCTATAAAAGCATATTAGACTTAAAGCTAAAATATTCATTTGCTGTAATAATCACATGATCATGCACTGATATATTAATATTAATACATGTCTTAACTATTGTATCCGTTAATTCAATGTCAATATTTGAAGGTTTAGCAACACCACTTGGATGATTATGTATTAATATAATTGCGCTTGCTTCATGTAACAACGCTCTTTTTACTATTTCTCTAGGATAAATTGTTGCCTGATCTATATCCTTGACTTAAAACTTCATCAGCTATTAAGATATTTTTTTATTTAAAAATAAAACTCGAAATTGTTCAAGCGACATGCTACCGATAGTTGCTTTTAAATAATCAATTAAAATACTCCAAGAACTAATAATATTTTTATTTATTACTTTTTGCTTTAATGTTCTATTAATTACTTCACGTAAAATAACAAAATTGATATATAAGTTTTCATTAACCCCTTTAATACTTAATAATTTTTCTTTATTAGCATTAATTAAAGATGAAAAATTACCAAAGTGATTTAGCAATTCTTTAGCAAGGGGCTTAACATCTTTTCTAGGAACAAAAAATAATATTAGCTCAAGCAATTCATAATCTGCAAGATTTTCCACGCTATCAATAACACGCTGTCTTAAACGTTGTCTATACCCAATATAATGAGATATATTATTTTGCATAATATGGCGGGTATCTCAAATTTTTAGGTGATAAAGTAAAAATCTCAAAACCATCCTTCGTTACACCTAAAGTATGTTCAAATTGAGCTGATAATGATTTATCGCTTGTTGTAACCGTCCAGCCATCTAATTTACTTAAATTAGTAGAATAGTGTCCTGCATTTACCATTGGTTCAATAGTAAAAAACATTCCTTCCTCTAATATTGCACCAGTACCGACTTTGCCATAATGCAGAACTGTTGGTTCAGAATGAAATATTCGCCCTATACCATGGCCAGTATAATCTCTTACAACCGAATAATTATGTTTCTCTACATAATTCTGTATAGCATTTCCAATATCACCTAAACGCACTCCTGGTTTCACTAGTTCAATACCAATCATCATTGCATCATAAGTAACTTGTATTAGACGCTTTGCCTTAATGCCAGGATCTCCTACATAGTACATTCTGCTAGTATCTCCATACCAACCGTCAACAATTACCGTAACATCTATATTTACTATATCAGCATTTCTAAGAATTTTATCACTCGGAATACCATGGCATACAACATGATTTACAGAGGTACAGATTGATTTAGGAAAACCCTTATAATTCAAGGGTGCCGGAATAGCCTGATTAGATATAATAAAATCATGACAAAGCTCATTTAAAGAATTTGTACTAACTCCTGGTTTTATATAATCTGTAATAAAATCTAAAGTTTCCGCCGCAAGTTTCCCAGCTACCTTTATCTTTTTAAAATCTTCTTTTTTATGTATCGTTATAGTCATAATAATATCAAATCTTTATCTTATTTTATATTTTAATTGTTATTTTTAAACTATTATTTAAATCTTTAGTTACTTTTTATAATCTCTTACTTTAAAAAAACTATACGATAAGGTAATTGTATCAACATCAACCATTTCTGGATCCTCTTCAAAATCCGGGTCTATAAGGAATGTTACTGGCATTAACATTTTCTGCCCCACCTTCAACAATTGCTCCTCAAAACAAAAACAATGTATTTTTACAAAATATTTACCAGCTTTATTAGGAGTAATATTATAAACAGAAGTTCCTATTATATCCTTATCACCGAAATTCTCAGTTTCATAAAAAATTAAAGTATTATGACCTGGAACAGTTGTAGTTTTTTTTTGCTTTGGAATAAAGCGCCAAGGTAAATTACTATCAACATTAGAATCAAATTCTATATTTATTACCCTACTTCCTTTAGGCTTTTTCTGATAATACGTTGATACTTCTTGCCTAGTTACCGTCCCTCCATAACCTGTCATTTTACAAAAAAGATTATAAATTGGAACAGCAGCAAAGCTTAACATAATCATACTGAGAGATAAACCTATTAACGATAAAGCAAAATTTTTATTGGATTTCTGAGACACCATTTCTTTCTTCTATCAAAAGACTATTTAAAATATTTTCAATTTATGCTATAATGCGATTTATCTTTAAATAATCACAAGTTATACGTATTATATGACTAACAAGATAAGTATTCCAGTAATTTCTACAGAATCAGGGTTTTATCAGTATTTACAAAAGATCAATAAAGTCCCTTCTCTCTCACAAGAAGAAGAATTTACTCTTGCAAAAGCTTATTTAAATGACGATGATTTAAATGCTGCTCATAGACTAGTGACTAGCCACTTAAAACTAGTAGCAAAAATAGCTGTTAGTTACAAAAATTATGGCTTACCTATTAGCGAGCTTGTATCAGAAGGAAATATCGGTCTTATGCAAGCTGTTAAGAAATTTAACCCTGACCTAGGATTTCGCTTATCAACTTATGCTATTTGGTGGATTAAGGCCGCTATACAAGAATATGTACTAAAGTCTTGGTCATTAGTTAAAATTGGCACTACCTCTGCTCAAAAAAAATTATTTTTCAGTCTTGGTAAAATTAAGCAAAAAATTACTAAATTATACTCAAGATCTGTAACTGATCAAGATTTCACTCAAATTGCAGATGAGTTAGGAGTTAACCAAAGTGATGTTAGAGAAATGAACTCCAGATTATCTGGACCTGATCTATCTTTAAACAATACAATCAATAGCACCGAGAATAATGATAGCGAATTAATTGAATTTTTACCTGAAACTAGACCAAATCAGGAATCAAGATTAATTAGCCAGGAAATCGCTGTTAAAAAACATAATTTATTAACAGAAGCTATGAAAACACTAAACGAACGTGAGTTACATATTTTAACAGAACGTAAGTTAACAGACTCTCCTAAAACTTTGGATACTCTTAGTACAGAATATAATATCTCTAAAGAAAGGATCAGACAGATAGAAAATGCCGCTTTTGAGAAAGTAAAAAACTTTATGCTAAGAAAAATGCCTACCCCCTTAATATCTAATCAAGACTTTACATACATATGAATAAGCTTCAAGTTATTTGCATGCAATAGAAAAAGTTTAGAAAAAACATAATAAATAAAGCTTTATCAAACGATTTTATGGTAGAAATTTCTATATTCTGTTATTATACTGAAGGTAATTAAATTTAGTATTAAGATATTGTCATGGTCTTACATTTCAAAGCTCCAGAAAACATAATCCTTAAACCAGTAATCACAGTCTTCGGGGTTGGAGGAGCTGGAAATAATGCAGTGAATAACATGATAGCCGCAAAGCTACAAGGGGCAAATTTTGTGGTAGCTAACACCGATGCGCAGTCATTGGAACATTCTATCTGTGATAATAAAATTCAATTAGGCGTTAATATCACTAAAGGGCTTGGAGCAGGAGCATCACCAGAAATTGGAGGATTAGCAGCTGAAGAGTCCGCTGATGAAATTAGAAATTATTTAGAAGGAAGTAATATGGTATTTGTCACCGCAGGAATGGGTGGTGGCACAGGTACAGGAGCTTCTCCAATTGTAGCAAAAATAGCTAAAGAACTTGATATACTTACTGTTGGAGTAGTAACTAAACCTTTCCATTTTGAAGGACAACATAGACTTAAAACAGCAGAGCAAGGTATTCTAGAACTACAAAAATTTGTTGACACTCTAATAGTAATACCAAATCAAAATCTATTTCGTATAGCTAATGAACGTACTACATTCGCTGACGCTTTTAAAATGGCTGATGATGTACTACATGCTGGAGTTAGAGGAGTTACTGACTTAATGATTATGCCAGGTCTTATTAATCTAGATTTTGCTGATATTAGAGCAGTTATGAGCGCTATGGGGAAAGCAATGATGGGCACTGGTGAAGCCTCTGGCGAAGACAGAGCTATTAAGGCAGCAGAAGCAGCAATTTCTAATCCCTTGCTTGATCATAATTCAATGCGTGGAGCTAAAGGTGTATTAATCAACATTACCGGCGGTGTTGATATGACTTTATTTGAAGTCGATAGCGCTGCTAATAGAATTAGAGAGGAAGTAGGAGATCCTCATGCAAATATCATTTTTGGCTCTACATTTAATCCAGAATTAAATGGCACAATTAGGGTGTCAGTAGTCGCTACTGGTATTGATGCTGATCAAACAATGAATTTCAATAAATCTTACGCTAATACAACTGACCCAATGGTTCAGAATAGCACCCCATCTAGTATTGATAATGTTCAATCTCTAGTAGAAATTTCAGAAGAGATTCCAAATTCTACTCAATATAGTACTGAAAATGATATTACTAGTTCTGAAATACAAGCCATAAACTTAGGAATCCAGGTATCACCAACTAATATTCACAATCAATCATCCACTAGTAACAACAAGTCATTATTTAGTAGAATGTGGCATTCATTAAAACCTCTCCCCACTGAACCTTCTCAAGAACAGGCTAAAGTAACAACTCATGCCATTCAAAGCAATGAAGTTGAAGTAGATATTCATGATATTCCTGCCTTTTTAAGAAAACAAAAATAATCAACCTGAAAAAAACACCTCCTTACTCTTACTCATATGGGTAAGGGGTTTTGATTAGAAATTTACTTTTAGTTTTAGGATTCCTAGATGCGCTGTATATTTTTTAGCTAAATAAGCATCATAGCCAAGACTATATTCCATTTTCCCTCTTTTAGCACTAATACTTGTGCCTAGATTATATAATGTTTTTGCTGCATTATCTGGTCTATTGATAAAAGGAATACCCATTCCATCAAATATAGCACTAATCCTTCCTTTCTTCTTGCCTAAAACCCTTGAAATAACTACGTGCCCCTCAGGAATAATAATTATATTCTCTTTATTTATATTTGTTAAAATTCTTCCTCCAATAACCCCTTCTGTCTTATTGCTTGGCTTACTAGAAACATGAGTATTTAAAAAAGTTGTGCCAGTTTCATCTATAATGGTAGCCAGAAGCTGGACTACTAAAATTCTAGAATGAGTTTTAATTTTCATATACAAAAGAGAAATTATATCACAAAAAAAGCAAATCATTATAGTGCGGCAGAAAAAACAAAGATAGTTTTAGAAACAATAAAAGCTGAAATGACAATAGCTCAAATTAGTAGCAAATATGGAGTTCATCCGACACAAATACAAGCATGGAAGAAAAGAGGTATAGAAAAATAAAAGTAATCCCCGCCGCAAGCAGCGCGGGGTATTTTAGAAGAAAGCTAGCTGATGATTCTCATGCAGTGTCTTATATTACTTGCCTTGGTTTTTTACGTATTTTCCTATAATATTCTCATTTCCATGCTTACCTACCGTACTCGTAAAATATAGATCAGTCCATGCTGCTCCACCCCATAATTGTTTCTTTACCTGTGGACACTGTCTAAATATTTGACGAGCTGTAACACATTTAATTGTTGTTACTATTTTTGTTACGCTATAGGTTTGTACCGATTGTACTAAAAAATGGACATGATCTTCATCAACTCATATTTCTAAAAATTTTATTTGATATCTGTTTTCTATCTCTAAAAATACGTCTCGTAATACTTGATCAACTGATA
>JAJIYR010000102.1 GCA_020881085.1 Rickettsia endosymbiont of Bryobia graminum
TCAAACAATGCTCGGCGATATTTTGCTGGAAATACCATGTGATACAGCAGTACCGTAACATTATGACTTTTGTGTATATATTTGCTCATTCCTCCATATTACGCCGCAAGCGGCCGGGAATATACCCAAAAGAGATTTAATAATACTGCCATATGAATATATAGCATTAAATCAAAACTGATCGTTTTTGCTCTTGAGTTAAGGATTTTTGAAAATGCACAACTTTACCATCTGCTTGTATTATTTTTTCCATAATTCACTAAAACTTTAATTAATCAAAAGTAAGGTAACCATATATATTTTTAATTAGCAAGCTAAAATATTCTATCTTCTAAAAAAAATACTAATATTCTATTATTAACTTAAGCAAAACATGCTTTTTTTTGCCTATAGAAATTTTTATTAACCCCGTATCTAGAACAAAATTTTTATTAATAATTAAGTTCTCATCTTCTATTATTAGATCATTAATTCTAGCGCCCCTGCCTCTAATCAATTTTCTTCCTTCAGATTTTGAAGTAACAAGCTCTAAATCATAAAACAACTCATAAGCTGGTATTCCTTGTTCAAGCCTTTGCAATTGAATATTTATAGTCGGTAAATTAGTATCTATTTGACCTTCTTCAAATACTTTTATAGCAGTAGCTAAAGCTAAATCTGCTGCATCACTACCATGACAAATTTTTGTTAAATTATATGCCAATTGCTTTTTCGCGTTATTAATGTCTGACTTAGTAAGATCAACAAATTTTTGCAGCTCTTCCGGAGAAAGCTCGCTATATATCTTAGCAAATCTAATAACATCTTGATCTTCGCAATTCCGCCAATATTGATAATAATCATAAGGGCTTAGCATTTCTTCACTTAACCATATAGCTCTGCCAACAGTTTTACCCATCTTAACACCAGAAGATGTTGTCATTAATGGAGTAGTCATACCAAAAGCTTCTTTACCTGTTAATTTTTTTGTAAAATCAACCCCCATTACAATATTTCCCCATTGATCACTACCACCAATTTGTAAAGAACAATTATATTCTTTATTTAAGTGATAAAAATCATAGGCCTGTAATAACATATAGTTAAATTCTAGAAAGCTCATATGCTGCTCTCTTTCTAAACGTAATTTTACCGAATCCATCGATAACATACGATTTACAGAAAAATAACTACCAAAGTCACGTAAGAAATTTAAGTAATTTAATGAGTCTAGCCATTCAGAATTATCTAGTAATAAAGCATCACTAGGTTTGTCACCAAATCTAATAAATTTAGATAATGTCTTTTTTATCCCTAATGCATTTTTAGCAATATCTTCTTTTGTTAAAGCTTTTCTTGCTTCATCTTTACCAGTTGGATCACCAATCTTACTAGTAGCCCCCCCAAGAATAACAATTGCCTTATGACCATGTTGCTGGAGCAAACGCAAAATCATAATCTGCATTAAACTACCAACATGTAGGGACTGGGCTGTACAATCAAAACCAATATAAGCGGTAATTTTATTATTGCTCATTACTTCTATTAATTTTTCTATATCAGTACACTGATATAGAAATCCCCGTTCTTTAAAATCCTCAATAAACATAGTTCTTTATAATTAAATTGCATTAATCTTGTATATATATAATTATTTGTCAAGTAGGATTTTATAAACCATACTTTCAGATTAAAAATTTAGATTTCTAATATAAAGCTGAAAAATATCTACGGGTAAAATGTTATCAAGGCTTTTATATAAAAAAAGAAGAAATTGTTTTCAATCTTATATTATTATGAAATATAGTTTAATACAGTAAACTCATTGTGAGTTTAGGATTGAGAAATAGAGAGAGTTTAAATTCTATGGCTAGAATTTATGAGATTATGATTAGCTTTAACCCATAATGATTAAAATGCAGGGCTGAGTAATTAGTTAAATATCGAAACTAATTACTCAGCCAACAAAAGTATCGTAAATTAATCTATTTATTTATAAGCCAAATATTATACCTTACGCACCAACCATTTTATTATTTACAACTAGTTTATTGATAATTTGACAGCGCCTTACTATGTTTCCCCGCTCAAAGAAACATAATCTTCTAAATAGCCATCTATGTCCTTCATTACATAATTATCCCAGTATGATGCAAGGTCTTTAAAGCTTGTCATAATTTCAGGATTATCTGATAATTTCTCTTGCAGTTCCATTACAGCAAATTCAGGATATCTTACTATATGTTCTGCCATTCTATCCTGCTCACTATCTCTAAATAATATTATGATAAAATTTATTATTAGTTGTAATACTGTGCATAAACTTCCATAATCTCTCAATTGGGTTAAGATTTGGACTATATGGTGGCAAAAATACTAGCTCTATTTTACTACAATTTACTAGATATTACTTAACTTTCTTGGATTTGTGGTAACTAGGGCGTGTCATCAATTAAGATTGACAAGAGTAAAAATATGAGGTGGAATAGAGAGAAAAAGAAGGATAAAATTCTCTATGCGCCGATATGCTTTACGTGATGATCAGTGGGACAGAATTAAAGATATTTTACCTGGTAGGGAAGAAACTGTAGGGGTCACAGCCAAAGATAATCGCCGATTCATAGAAGCTGTGTTATATCGATACAGAGCTGTCATACCTTGGAGGGATTTACCTGAGCGGTTTGGGGATTTTCGAGTGATTCACCTACGTCATTCAAGATGGAGCAAGAAAGGTATATGGCAAGAGATTTTAGAGATATTGGCTAAAGATGCTGATAACGAATATTCCATGATTGATTCAACGATAGTTAGGGCTCATCAACATAGCGCTGGCGCTAAAAAAAGAATTGCCTGATGACCAAGCCATTGGTCGAGGCAAAGGGGGATTAAGTACTAAAATTCATGCTACATGCGATGCTTTAGCGAATCCAACAGGATTTCATCTCA
>JAJIYR010000103.1 GCA_020881085.1 Rickettsia endosymbiont of Bryobia graminum
GAATCGAAAGTTGAAAAAAGTATCTCATTTGATAAAAACTATAGCATTTGATAATGGCAAAGAATTTACAAATCATACGCAGCTCTTACCAAAATCTGAGGCGAAAATTTATTTTTGTAATGCTTATTCTCCTTGGCAAAAGAAAAATTCTTGGGTATAAAACACCAAATGAGCTATGGGAAGAAAATGCACAATTGGCTTAATTAATTCTAGAACTTACCGTTGTTCAAAGTCAAAAAACACTAAAACACACATTTGTTATCTAACGTTATTCTTTGTAATTAACTAATGTCCTAATGCATTTACTATAAGTGTACAAGGAGTCATAAGACTCCTTGTACACTGGATAACTTCTATGTTGAAATCTTATACTTCTATTTTCATTCATTATATTCAGTCATTCCAGCTTTTCTTCGATATTTATTAATATTATCAACACCTTCTTTAACGACTTCCCTAATTACTCTTTTTCGCTCATCAATTTTGGTTAGTACTGTATTGCTATACTCTAAATTATTAACAGACACTTGTAATGAATTCACCTCTTTTTGAATTTCAGCACGATCTCTATTAGGATCTTGAGTTTGAAGATATTGGTTAACTAAATCTGGTATTTGCTCTTTGCTAATATTAATTTCTTCTATACCATTATTTTCTACTTTATATTGTGATAAAAGAGCCTCTGGCAGAATATCTCTAATGTTATCTTCAGCTTTCTCTTTTACAGCTTCATAACGCTCTTCTCTAGCTATATATCTATCATTATTAAGAAGATCTTGTTCATATTGACGAGCTAAATTAATCATATCACGGGTTTGAGTATCACTTGCTTTCTCTCTCATAAATCTTTCACCCATCAGTACCGGCTCTTCACCCTTTTTCTCATCCCCTGAAAGTTTCTCATATATTTCCATCTTAAGCTTTTCATGAGACATTTTCTCATAATCACTGCTTTCATTACCTCTTCCTTGAGTTTCAAGTCTAGCTAAATATTCTGGAGATAAAATATCTTCACCTACTGCTATGGTTTCTTTATTAATTTTATTATTAAATTTCTTATACTCTATCTCTCTTTGCTTATCTTTTAATGCTTCACTATAAGTTCTAAGTCTTGGATCATTATAATCAAAATCATGCCACTCCGCGCCAGTTAGATTCCCTTCAAAAGCATTACGTAAATCCTCACCAACACCAGTAACAGCTGCCCGTTTTATAGCTTCATAACCTGCAAAAATTCGTTCACCCCGATTATATTTCTCATCCTTATCGAGCTTCTTTTTACTCTTAACACGATTATCTAGTTCCTGCCACATTCTTAGTGGCGCTATACTTTTCCCGAATAAACCTACCCCCCGTTCAGACATGCTTAGGTGTGACTCAACATAAGCTTTTTTGAAAGCTTCAGTAAATTGGGCGTCAGATGCTAATTCTTTTAGGTTTCTTTTACCATCAGTTTTTAAGAAATTCTTAATTTCTTCTTGCTGATCTTTATTGAGATCTTTAAATTTTTTACCAGCTCCAAATTTTATCTCTGCTATATTATCTTGCAGAACAGAATATTTTTTTGTAGAAAGATCATTTATATCAAACTTAGCATTTGGATTATCATTTTTAATCTTCTCCCCGATACCCTCAAGAGCAGTCCTATAACTAGAAACTGCATCAGCTTTTACATCTCCACGACTTATACCATATTTTCTTTTAACTTCATCTAATACGCTAGATTTTGCTGATTTACCTAAAGCTTCGCCTTCTAAGCCTTTGATTATTTTTATACCTTTTATTTCAAGACCCTTGGTCATTATAGATTCGTAGGTCTCAGCAGCCCCTTGACTAATAGGTGCAGTTATCCTATTTACTTGCCCTTTAGCAAAATCTGAAACATAATTAATTGGCTTATCCATCTTCCTTTCTATTGGTTTAAAAGCACTCTCTCCTACCCCTTGAAGATTAGTTAAATTTCCTGAAGTATTTGATAAGAAATTAGCAGAAGAAACAGCAACTTCATTAAATTTCTTAAGTAAGTAGACACATAAAAAAATCAATAATAACCCATCAAGCTGAACGAAATTGCCATTAAAGAAATCTGTAAGCCGTTTAACATCTTTAACTGGATCTAAGAAAGGAAATTCGATATACCTACTTCCTTTACATTCGTATGCTAAACATAATTTTCCATATTCAGTACCGTCCAGAACACGATGATCTACTGGTACTAATATATCAGCTTTTAGTTTAGAAAATTTACTAGCCTTCATTGGCGATGGGAACCACCAATAAAATATTGAATCTCCAAGACTGGAATCTAAATTATCATTTACCTTTCCAAAAAGATCGTTTATTGGCCCTAAATTTGGAAAATCATATTTACATACTGCAAAACCAAGAGAAGAATATATCTCACTTCTTGCAATCATTGAGATAAAAGCTATACCAGCAAATAAAATTATTGGTTGAATTGCATAAGAGATTAACTGTTTTAACCAGTTTTCAAACAATGAGCGGGTAATATTAAATAGCATAAAACAAATAAATATTGGCGCCATTGTAATAATCATACCAATAGTTATTAGAGCACTTAAATATATAATAGTAGCTTTAAATACCATCATAAATATAAAATATAGTGCTATTAAAAATAGAAATATATAGATAAAACCTAATGGATCAACAAATAACAAGGAAAATAACTTAGCCATAGTCTGGGGAGCTATCATTAGGCCTATAATACTTGAGGAACGAGGTCCAGTATTACCTGTTTCCTTAATTATTTGTAATATTTGCTCCACACCTTCTATAAAATATACAAATAAATAATCATGAAAAAACTGCCAACTACTAGCTGAACTTAGCATTATAGAAACTATACTAACTTTTAATAATCTTATTATCAATTCAGTATGAGTAAAATTAACATTACCTATAAGAAAAGAAAAAGCCGTAAACATTATGTACAAAGTCAACAAAGCTGAAACAGTTATCCTATAACCTGGTGTTTTTATAATGTTTTCATAAACAGATCTAACAAGCCCTTGATGCTTATCATCACCAAATAGCTCTTTTTTTATTAAATCTGTTAAAAATTCTAAAGGATCAGGTCTAGTATCACTAACTCCAGATTTAATTACTACACGATACTGACCACTATTATCATCATAAAACTTATCTAATATTTTAAAGTATAGAGGACATTGTGAAAAATTAACGGCTTCATTTCCCTGATATTGATAATTTACTCCACCAGCTTTTACATGCTCTCCCCTTTTAGTAAGATCATACAATTGATATCCCGTACTTTTTTCACCTAAATGACCTGTAATACCTTTTGGTGCACGTTGACTATCTTCTGAAACATTGGGATCTGTATAACGTTCAGCAATTAAAAAATATAATCCTCTACCATCTTTGAATAAGCAGGGAGCATTACTAATTCTTGCATCTTTAGTTTTTGTACACATATTATCGTCTATAAAACGACATTCTTGTAATCTTTTAGAAAAATCAGACAAAGTACGTGTGTTATCTTCTTTACCAAACCATGGACCCCAAGCTGACAATTCACTTGAGCTATTTTTATCCCCTTGTTTAAAATCCCAAGTTTTTACTAATATAGTCAATGGCTGACCATTAATATTATACCCAGTAGGAACCCAAGGAGCTGATTGATTATCTGGTTGTGGAGCGCTAATAGTACCTTCTTGATCATCGGATGAATAATCATCTTTATGTGGTGTTGGCTTTTTATATCTTGCAGAAATAACAAATTTTATAAAACCAAAATCATCTGCGTCAATACATCTATCCCCAGTACACCCTGAAAGGCTTATCATAGAAATTATTAAAATAGCAAAAAATTTCTTCATGTATTAAAAACCTAGATTACTTACTCTTATATTTATATAAAATTATAAACACATCAATCTGTAGAATTATTTCTATCATGTCTTGAAGCTAATATTTTCCCAGTATATTCATTATTAGACTCTCCCCTTCGTGCCTTATAATTCTGATCTATTACTTTATCCTTAAATACCTCTGCTGCTCCAGTAACAGGAGAAGCTACCTTTTTCCCTACATTTGTAATATCATCCACTATGCCAGATGTAGGATTTTTAGCTTGCTGGAAATTTCCTTCTTGCCTTGCAGGGATTACATTCGTCAGCATAGAAGATACTGTAGTAACGTAATCTACAAGACCATGAGCCATCTTAGAAAAGAGATAGAATAATAACGCACTAGTAAACACTATCAGGTATGTACCAGGAGCATTAATATTATCTATACTATTAACTGCTGTTACTTGAGGTATAAAGAAAGGTATACCAGGTAGAAATGGTAGGGAAAAAGCAAAATTAATTGGTATATCTAAATGAGTTAAGTCTAACCCTATTCTAATTGGAATTAATATTCCCCAACAAGCTCTGACAACAATTTTGGTAATTTGTTCATACATTAGCTGGTCTATTAATAAGAAAAATATCAATAATATTGTTGGTTGTATTACAAAACTAAATAATGTAGACAACCAATTTTCGAATATACTTTTTGTCTTTTCAAATAACATTAATATTAAGAAAAATGGCGCTAATGATATCATTACTGATAAGCCTACATAGGCAATTACATAACTTACTATTACTTCTAAAATAGCCCTAAAATATAGTAAAAGTGAGTAAATAGTGATAATTGCTACAAAAGCTAGACCATTATAAATTTGTAATAGCTCAATAAATAATAACAACCAAAATCTACCATTAGTATATTTATCAAAAATAGGATCAATAAAGCCAAAAATATTGGATTTTGTTCCTGTAATACCAACTATATTAGTCATTAAATAATCTGTACCTTTAATGTAAGCATTAAATAAGTATTTGTTAAAAAATTCCCAACTAGTATCTCCTAATAAAATTACTATTAAAGTTATCTTAAATATTCTAATTACTAAATCCTTAGCAGTTATTTGGGTTGCTCCAGCTAAAAAGGTCAACCCGTATATACATATATATAATACTAAAGCAAGTCTTCCGATCCTCTGTACAGAAGAGTTTCTAGCTAATTTTGTATAAAAATCACTGGTGATTTTATGAAATCTATCAGTAATAGGTTTTACAGCTCCTGTGTAAATAATATCAGAAAACCATGTAGTACCAGTGTAAGTTGCATAATTCACATTAATACTACCTTTAACCTCAGGATTAGGGTTTTTAACCTTAAGCCATATATACCCATCATCATAAGCGTCAAATGACACATCTTTACTAAGTGGCGCTCCTGCTCGCGAAGGAGGTGGAGCTAGTGAACCAGATTTATCTGATACTATAGTGTATTCCACTTCAATATTTTGATGTTGTGCAGTGGTAAGCTGTTCATTGCCATTTCCTACCTCAACGATCATAATATAACGACCAAAATGCAGATTTTTATTTACAAGATTATTTTTACTAGTAGACCTAATCTCACCCTCTAGAGCACTTAAACTAGAAAATTGTCCTATCCAATCACTCATTAACGGTTTACTTAAAGAAGTAAATATATCATTAGTTAACCAGTCAGTAACAAAATCTAAGTCCCCACCTGTATCAGATTTATAATATAAAGAACTCTTACCATCAAATGATAGGAAACTTTCTGATTCCTTTTTTATAGCCCTCCCTCCAACTAAAATCTTCATTCCTCTACCACGATCATAAAAACATAGAGGAAGATTATCTCGACCATTTACCATATTAGGACAGCTGGATATGGTATTTAACATATTTAATTCATTACCAAGAGCTGGGCTTCCAGTTAAACACGATTTGCTATATGTAAAATTTGGATTATTAACACATAAATAACTACTACCAAATTTTGCCATTTCTCTACAGAATGCGTAAGTATTTGAATATATTATTTTATTATCTATACCACTATACGTATGAAGCATTGATAAAGTTGGCTCAGCCCCTCCTTCAGCTCCCAGCTCACGTACCATTAAATTCTCTTCAGTACTAACTCCAAAAAAGTCTCCAGCTGTACCTACAGTAATATTTATTACATCTCCTTTTTCTACACGAATTTTATTTCTATCTTTAAAAGAAATATAATCTACGTAATCTTGCATTTTATTAAAAGCTATTTCTGGGTAATTTTTATCTGGATCAGTAGTGTTAAACTTAGGAAAACCCGTAGCTTCATATTTTCTAGTTCTATGATTATATGCTTTTATAAATACTTGCGGTCTATCAAATCTTGGATCTATACGATAAAGTACCCTATATTTCTTGAAATTTGCAGCTGTAACACCTAAAGTACTCCAATCAAATCTTATAGCCCTATTTTTTGTAACATACCTACCAGTAGCAACCCAAACATCAGGAGTTTCCAAATTTAAAGAAGTACTACCTTGTTGAACTGAATTACCTGGTGGAGGAGTTTCCAAACATGCTGAAAAAAATGTACCTAAATCTTCATAACTTTGATTCATCCAATCAAATTTCTCATCCTTATCATTAGCTATTGCAGAATATGAATTAAGCAAAATTAAACTAACAAAAAAACAAGATAATGATTTAAGCCTAGACATTACTTTCCCTTCAAGCACTTGCCACATTGATAAAATTATATACTTAAAACCTATCATCTTGTTTACTTATTTTCTATTAACTAAGTGGTAGAAGAACCACCATCATTATTATTATTTTGCTCACTATTATTTTCTTCACTATTGCTAGTATTACCTTCGGTTCTTTCCTTATTAGCTCTATCAAGAGTTTGATTTCTCCTTGCCAATCTTTGTTTTGCAGGGCCTTTAATTTGTTGCCTGCTCTTCTTGTCTAGCCCTACTTCTCCTAAAACTTTCTTTTCCGCTGCATCTGACATAGTCTTACCCATTTGTGTTGCAGATGAGCCACTAGTACTGGTTAGCTTTGCTACCATTTTACCAGAAAATTCAACATAACCATACATACCATAAGCAATAATAATTAAGGCGATAAAATGCTGCATATTTACTCCCATCATACCAGAGCGATAATCCATACCCCAAGGAGCAAACCAGTTAATACAAAAAATTGGTACATCAACAAATGCTGGGGTAAAACCTGCAATTTTTATGAATGGCATCTTGATAGGTAAAGCACATTTCCAACAAACGCTAAAACCTAAAACATAATCTAAATAAATAGTAAATAATTGTGTCATGATAATAATACCAACCATCAAAATTACTGGTTCCATCATGTATCTAAGAGTAAATCTTACCCAATTTTCAAATAAATATCTAGTAAAGTCAAAAAGCATAAATGTTAGAAATAACGGAGCTATACCTATTAACAAAGCAGTCGCCATAAATGCCATAACATATACCGCTATCGCCCTTAATGCCGTAATAATAACAATTATAACAGCTATGAATACTATAACAAAATATATTAATCCGCTTAATCCCATTGATAGAAAAGATAATAACTGACCTGAAAAAGTTCTGCCAAATAGTATTTTGCTCATTACAGCATCTAAAAACATAAAAGGATTTGTAATAGTATTAGTAGTTGAAAACATACTATAACCGCTCATGTTGGAAATGATACCATCTGAGAAATTACTAATTAAAGGTCTAATATAATGATTAAAAAATTCAAAAGTACTATCATTCATTAAGCCGCTAACTATAGCAATTTTTGCTATTCTAATGACTAAATCCTGCTGGTTAATTTTAACAATACCAAGTACAAACATTGCTCCATAGGTCATTACATAAAGAATTAGCATTAACTTAATATAGGTAAAAAAGTTAGAACAATTATTCCCTCCTCCATAGCAAGTCATGTTTTGGAAAATTTTGATTGATGCTGCTTCTACTTCATCCCTCAAGAGCTGAAATAATGGATTTAAAATTTGTAAAGTAAAACTACCAACCTGCATTGAAGTAAGCATCTGAATTTTATATCTACCATAACTGTCTTTATAATCTTCTTGTTTATTTAGGATGCGCATAAATAAATAACCGTCTTTATCCATCTTTATCTTTCCTTTTCCATCTGCGTTTGTATCAATATCAATAGTATTACAAGCGTTACCACATGTAGTAACATCTTTATCATAAGGTACTACTATAAATTGTACCTTTCCACGCTTTGCAAAACCTGGATCATCATAACTGTTACCATTATTCCTTCGACACTTAGTTTGTTTTATACTTAAAACATACCCTCCAGTATTTTTGCTATAATCAGAAAACCCGGACCAGAAACGATATTGCAAATATTGCTTTGCAGCACCCTTTGCAGTTATATTATTAATTACGTAATATTTACTATTATTATCATGAGTAATATTATATCCATCATGAGTTTTATCTTTAGAATCAATCTCAGCAAACTCATATTTACTTCCTAAGGATTTAGCACTTGTTGGAGTTTCATTACTATCCATTCTATATAATAAACCAGTAGGTGATGTATACCAAAAACGCTTATTACTTTGGTAAGCAGAACCATTTATAGTAGTAGCATCTTTAGTAGTATAGTCACCCCGATCAGGGCAAGATCCTGTTGGTTCATCATCAGTATTTCTACATCTTAATGTTGTATTAAAAAATAATTTATCTAGATTATTAGACCAAGAAAAACTATAACTACCATCATCTTTATATGCTTTGGGAGCTTCTGCCATAATATTAGCATATGCTCCTTGTTTTCCACACTCTAGAGGACAGCATCCTTTATCAAAGAAACAAGTAAAATCGCTACAACCAATACAAGAACTGGAACACACACTAGTTTGTTTATTATAATAACTACTATTCCACTCGCATTTATCTACATATCGTCCAGAATATATTGAATACCTACCACATAATGGGCTGTAGGTAGTATCTCCTTCTTGGCAATTAGCAGTCTCAAGTTTATTCTTATCATTACCCCCATCTTTAACCATAACAAAAGCATTTTTAACACTAGCACTACTTGCGATACCTCCTAATTTTTTCTGATTTGGCAGAATAGAAATTACCACTTGATCATTCTCATATAACTCAGCTATGTTACGCCATTCATCAGTTTGTGCATCAAAAATTAAATTTACTGGTTCAGCATTAACCTCCTCTACCCTTGGAATTACTACTCTTTTACCATTTGTGTCTAAATTTGATCTGCTAGAATCTGGATATTTATTGGATGGTTGTTGAAGATTATTTTTTGGTAAATACGCTTTACAGAGACTTATCTCACCTTCTATCTTTAAATCAATCTCCTGATTTTTAGCAACACTCATATTTGAATTCAGCCAATCTCCATAATGGTTACGATCATATTCATTTTTAATTGAACCATCTGGTTTTTGGGTAGTAATTAAAGTATAATTGGCTACCGCCTCAAGCATAAAGCTATTACTAACACTGTCTGATACACCTGCGCCTTTATCTTGATCATACCTAAGCAAACAACCGTCTGTTATTTTCATAGAGCCAATAAACATGATTATAGTCATAACTATACAAACAAGAATAGCAGCTATCCCTAAAATGAGGATAAGCATCCTTAATTTATCCTTCATACTATCATACCTAAATTAACTACCACCCATGCCTCCGCCAGCTGAACCACCACCGCCAGACGAGCCTCCACTTATCATATCACCTGCACCTCCATCACCGCCACCACCAGCCGAATCTGAAGCTTGTTCTCCACCTTTTCTTCCTTTACCTTCATTTTCTAAAGGATTTTTCTCTGGTGGCTTCCCTGACGATCCTTCACCTGCAGCTTGAGCATATTCCATAGCTTTTTTAGCTAGATCTACTATCGCAGTAGGACTAGCTGTTACAGCATCCATAATAGGTCCTCCAGTAAGCTCAGCAGCAAGCTGGCCTATTGATTTAGAAAAGAAGTAAAATATTACAGAAAAGACAAATACTCCTATAAGCTCTAAATATAAACTCATAGTATCTCTAAGACTAAAAATTTGAAAAAGTATTAAAAGATGTTGCTCCCAACCATACCCTGCATAATAATATAATAATTTATAACCAGCACTAGTTTTACACTCCTCAGGGTTTGAAGTTGGCAGCCCTATCTCAAAAGTACTAAAATCTCTATCCTGATATGTATAATTATGCCGTACAAACTCACAATTTTTGTATATTGCCGTATCATATAGAGTAACTAATATTGCAATAAACCCAGCTATTACGGCTGGCTGTAACGTACAAGATATACATACTTTTAACCATGCATCAAAATATGCTTTAGTCCTGGTAAATAATGCCATAGGAATAAATATTGGAGAAATATAGGCCATAGCATAAATAGTAACCAAGCACACCAAATAGTTACTTAAAAAATATAACATTATCGAAAGAAATATTATACAAAAGGCAAGCCCTGATGCTAATACTATAATATTACCAGAAGCTAAAAAACCAAACATTACCATGAAAAATTTAAATGTAGTAGCAGAGTTTTTAACAAAATCCCCTACATCCGTTTTTAGTGAAGGATTAGGTATATTTATCCGAGAACCTATACTACCAGTGGTACTGCCACTAAGAGTACTAAAAATAGGCGAAGTATTATTAACCAAATTTAAACCAAGATAATAACCTATACGACAATCAATGGCATCCCAAATACTATAAAAATGGTAACCCTTTTTGTATTTATCTCTATCAAACTGACATAATCCTTTACTACCTGCTGAATTGAAAACAATGTCAGCAAAATATGGGGTAAGATTACTAAGAAAAGGAAGACCATATTCCGTCATCCCATTTGCTCTTGTTTCTTTGCCATGTTGAAAATATAGCGGACCAATCCCCACTGAAAAATAAGCAACGATTACCATTTTAATGACAAATATTGCTATCTTGTCTAAGTCCTTATTCTCTTGAGTAAGAATCATATTAACAGCAAAAAGCATAACATATAGTATTAGAGCTACTCTAATAGTTACTTTTAGCGCTTCTTGGAATCTTGAAAAAGGATTCAATCCTGTTACGCTAGCGTTACTGGTTCCAGGAGCGCAACTATTATACCTGAAGAAAACTTTATCTAATGTCTCTTTAACGCAATCAACAGCAGTACCAGAAAAGTTAAATAAAGATTGGCTTTTAGTATTATCTGTATAACAGCTACTACCTATATTACGACATGGCTCATCGGGAGGTGCAATGTCAGGTAACATATTTGTCCTCTTACATGCTACCGCCATCTCTCCTCTAGAAGTTTGCATAGTCAAACACATTAGATTACCAGGCAAAACTTTTACCGTTAGAACAATCTTGTTTAATAGTTCATTATCTTCAAATGCAAGATCCTTATTGGAATTAAGGTCTCCAATAGTTCTAGAGTCATTAACATTAAATGTAAATTCTTTACATACCTTAGTAGTTATATTTTTATTTTTAACACAAAATTTAAATTGCTTGTCTTCTGCTTTACAACCATCAGTAATTACAGTCATATCAATATTAGAAATAATATGACCATATACCGTGTATTCTTTTAGATAATTATCTCCTCCAAAAGATGGTAGTGGAGCAGTAGGGCATGAAGAACCAAATACAGCAAATGCTTCTACTGAAAATAATGTAAAATAAAGCTGTAATAACAATTGTATAACTTTATGTATTTTCATCAGAACCATCTTTAGATTTCTCTTGTTTTGACTCCTTAATTCTCTTTTTTTCTTCCCACTCTTGTTGCGGTGATTTAGGTAAAGGATAAGGTTTTCCATGAATGAGACCAAAATTATTATCTTTACCTTTATTAGTATCCATTACCTTATTATTATCTGCCTTTGTAGGGGTTAATGGCTCTGGTAAGCCTTCAGGCACAGGAGTATCTAATAAACTTTGAGAATCACTAATAGTGGCTGATTCCAGCTTATTTTCTACTGTTTCAGCACTCCTTTTAGTTGGTGTTAACGGCTCTGGTAACCCTTCAGGCACAGGAGTATCTAATAAACTTTGAGAATCTTGATTAGTGACTGGTGAACTTGTTGTTACATTATCACTTCCTCTCTGCACAGGCAATTCTTTGCCTATACTACTAACAGATTCAACTGCAGTGTTTTCTGAAGACCTAGCAGGTGAAGTAGTTGCTGTACTTAATGTTCGTCTAGTACCACCTCCACTTCCTCCTCCAGTAGCTATATCAGGCGCTTCAGAATCGATAGAAGCACTATCCTCAGCTTCACCTCCTTCTCCAGCAGCTGACAAATCTCCTGCTTGCTGCCCTCCACCTGCGGCTTGTAAATCCCCTCCTTTCATGGCCCCTCCAGCCGCTGATATAGCAGCCATGCCAGCTTTAAAGATTGCTTGAGGTTTAATAGTTACATTATTTAATGCAACACCTTCAGTCATATCAGCAGCAAATTCTGCTAATTGAGCGCTAAAATGATATATTAAATATAAAGTAAAACACGCGGTAATTAACGCTAAAACTATATCTCTAATTTTTTCAAAAAGTATCTTGGGGGAAACAAAAAACATTGCTGGCCCCATTACAATTCCTCTTAGAAAGTGGAATTTTGCTAAAAATTTATCAGTAGATGTTGCGCCTGGTTTTTCTACTACCATTTCCTCAACGCTATCTTTAGCAAAATCAAATAGTGTTTGAGTTGGGTTATTAAGAATATATCCTAAGCTATTTTTACAACTTTTTACATCCGCTGGGCTATATTTATTCCAATCATTATCAATAAAAAATATTTTTACTTTCCTTTTACCTTCATTACCCCTTATTAATCCACCTTCTATACTATTTATTGATTTTGATTTATATTGACACTGCCCATAAAAACCAAAATCATACACTGAAAACATCATAATCATAAAAGTTGTTACAACCATAGGTTGAAGCAAAAATGATATTAACAGCTTTACCCATGATTCAAAATAACCACGAGTATATTCAAATAAAAGCATTGGAACAAAGAGGGGAGCAAGTGCACCTAATATAACTATAGATACTATACACATAACGGTAGCGTTAATTAAAAACGCTCCTACTGAAATTACTAATAATGGATAGGACAACGCTAAAGACACAAGCGTCATATTTCCAGAAATAATCGCTGGTATTAATAAATATACGTAAGGAGGAGCTGAAAAACTAAAAAAGTCAAATTTTCCTTTAGTTAGATTCTCTACGTGGGAAGCACTTTCTACCAGAAGAGTCGATATTATATCTAACCCCAAATAATGAGCTACCCTACAATCTAACGCATCCCATAAAGCCATATAAGAAAGTTTAGGATGATAAACAACATCATTAAATTTACATAACCCAGAAGGAGAAGCATTCATTACCCAACCAGCAAGCGTATCTATTCCTCCCAATAATAATGGAAAGGCCCATTGCACCATACCATCAAGCCTACCATAGGTATTACCACCTGATGGATTAATATTAATACCTACAGAAAAATAAATTACAAATATCATTTTTAAAATGAAATTAATCATTTCATTTTTAGGGGGAACATCACCAGAAAGGATAATTTTAGCGCCAAAAAACATTACGTATAAAGTTAATAACGCTGTAACAGTTCTATGCATATTACGTTGGAATTGAAATAATATGCTACTTTCTCTTTTATTTGAATTAATAACTAATTTTATATCATCAAATGTACATACTTCATTACTCACTAATAATCTTGCTGTCATCTCCTTAATACATTCTATTATTGGAGCACTAATTACTATAGCTGTTTTTGAATTTTCGTATGCTCTTTGATAACAACTAGATTTTCCTACTCCACAATCAACTATAGCCATTGGATCAGTTGCATGATTACTCCCGTGCACAACACCATCTGCACTTGCAAAACTTTTGTAAATAGAATCTGGGAAAGGTTCTGTCATATATTTACAACCTATTGGAGCCCAGTCAGCTGTTATAGTTGGCGAAGCTACACACAAAGTATCTTTTATTTTTACTACTTTTATGGGAAAAACAGGTATGACTCCTACATCTACCATGGTAATTTTATCACCATCTTTCCCTTTATAAAAATTATGATATTTGGCTTTGTCTGATTTCCAAGCAGTTGCAATATCATTCCACGGATCTTGGCCAGTTAACACTGCTTTAGCAATTGCATATGCAGAAGCAGCTACTGCCTCAACTCTAACCACTGCTAATTTGATATTATTACAAAGAGCAAATTCTAATACAGGCTCTTTGTAATCAACTTTATTCATTCTTGAACATTGTCCATCAGGATACCTATATCCTCCAGGAGAAAGATTTTCATTAAATAATTCATGATCATTAATTTTAAGGCGCAACATAGTGTTGGCATAAAGTCCAGGAGAAATGATATTGGCAATAGCAACAGTAAAGAATGGAGCAGGTATACAAGTATGAGAGAATTCAGTACGAAGCAAATCCCCAACCCCTTGAGTTTCACAGGTTAATCCTGTTAGAGTATCGATTATCGTATCTAAAACACTTTTTGAGTCATCGTCTGCGTAAATATTATTAATAGATGTGACATTTAATATACTATATAAAACCAATAGCTTAACAAATGCTTGAGCATTATAAAATAAAAATTTTACAAATTTAGGAGTCATTTTCAACGATTTATATAAAATATCTACCAGCTAACACTTTATAATACTCTAAAATTATATCAATAGATTTTTAAAATTTTACCTATGGTTGGTACAAGTTAAATGTTTATAGTTCTTTTATCAACAGCCAAGGCAGCTTCTTTAATGGCTTCATTCAAAGTAGGATGTGCGTGGCATGTTCTAGCTATGTCTTCTGAAGATGCCCCAAACTCCATAAAAGCAACAATCTCTGCTATCATTGTACCGGCATCTGGTCCAATGATATGAGCTCCTAGCACTTTATCAGTAACGCTATCCGCTAATATTTTTACCATTCCATCAACATTACCTGTTGTCCTAGCTCTACTGTTGGCCAAGAATGGAAACTTACCAACTTTATAATCTATCTTCGCTTCTTTTAATTGCTCTTCAGTTAAACCTATACTTGCTACTTCAGGCCAAGTATAAACTACACTAGGAATTAGATTATAATTAACATGACCTTCTTGACCTGCTATAATTTCAACTGCTGCTACAGATTCTTCTTCCGCTTTATGAGCAAGCATAGGACCACTAATTACATCTCCTACTGCATAAATATTAGGTATATTTGTTTGAAAATGATCATTAACAGCTATTCTACCAAATTTATCTATTTCTATTCCCAATTTATCTAATTGTAAATTTTCAGTATTAGCTTTTCTACCAACTGATAATAATACTATATCTGCCATTACTTTGTCTACCTTCCGATCTTTTACCCCTTCTATTTCTAAAATAACTTTACTATCTTTCTTTATAGCTGACAGCACCTTAGTATTAAGGAGTAATTCTATAGATTGCTTTTGTAGTATCTTAGTAAACTGACTGATTATTTCTTTATCTAAAGCTGATACTATACTTCCGGCATATTCGATCACAGTTACTTTAGACCCAAGTCTATTCCAAACTGATCCAAGCTCCAATCCAATATACCCTCCACCTATTACTATCATAGTTTCTGGAACCTTTTTTAACTCCAAAACTCCTGTTGAAGAAACAATATACTCTTCGTCAACAGTAACATTTGGTATATCAATAATGTTTGAACCAGTTGCTATTAAAATATTTTTAGCAGAAATTTGCTCTACTGATTTTCCATTCTCTATTTCTACAATATTATTAGAAATAATTTTGGCTGTTCCACTAAATTTAGTAATTTTATTTTTTACAAATAAACCTTCTATACCTTTACATAATTCAGATACTATTTGACTTTTTTTACTCATCATCTTTTGCAAATCGAGTTTTACATTAGTCATAATTCCAATATCAGAAAATTTATTAGTTACTTCATGATATTTTTCAGAGAAATTTAATAATATTTTTGATGGAATGCATCCAACATTTAAGCAAGTACCACCTAGAGTAGATCGCTTTTCTATACAAGCAACCTTCATACCTAATTGAGAAGCTCTGATAGCCCCTGTATAACCTGCTGGACCACTACCAATTACTACCAAATCGAATTCTTTCATAACCCTCTATTACAAATATATTTATCTATATCCTTAACTTTAGACTGTTTTTATTAGGAGAAACAATAAAACTAATGATACTAACTTGCTCATTAAAAACATTAGTATTATCCTTAAGCGCAGCCAGCATCAATTTTGATATAGTATAATAAGATTTTCTATTTAATATACTAGTTTCTCCTATATTCTTTAATTCCTTAATAAAACCAAAAGGGCTTTTGTGGGTAAACTGTATATTATCATAATCAACAATAACTTCTTTAAAACCAGCTTCTGAAAGTAACGGAGTTATATGGTCAAAGTTTATCATAGGCAATATATGTATAGAATGAAAATGATTTGCAAATATTTCTGCTTCAATAAATCTCGTCCTTAATGCTTTTAAACTATTTCCCCCAATGAAGTTACAGATAAATACCCCATCTGGTTTTAGTATTGACTTAATATTTAGTAAAAACCTTTGTATGTCATTAATCCAATGCAAGCCTAAGGAAAAACTAATCAGATCATATTGTATCTCATTAAATAACAGATCTTCTTCATCTATTAATAGTTTTTGAGCATGCTCAACAAACTGAAGCATAGATTGAGAAGGGTTTGTTGCTGTAACTATAGCCGACTTATACTTTTCTCGTAATAATTTAGTTAATTGACCAGTCCTGCAACCTATGTCCAAGATATTAGTAAAATTCCTATCTATAAGATCTAATCTTTGAATAATTGCTTCTGCTGAATCTTGAAAATAAGAACAGCTTCTAATATTGTCTATATTTTTATCACGATTAAATTGTAATTGCTTACGATCAAATATTATCATTTAATTATTTTTTTGGTACTGCTACCATCATACTACTCCTGTATCTTTTACTATTTCTTTCAAAACTATCCTTATCAATTAATTGAGGAGGAGATACTTTATCGTTATTATGTAAATTATATAGCCTAGTAGATGTTTTATATAAATTCATATTACTAGCAATTTTAATCACATCTTCTTTATACTTAAAGCCAAATTTATGAGTTGCAGAATGGTAATGAGCTATAGCTTTATGCCAACTACCTAATTGATCATATTTTGCTCTCAAAAATTTAGCACCATAAGCAATATTATCTTTAGGATTAAAAGCCTCATTTAGAGACTCAAAAGCATCTAAGTGATGTTTTAGATTAATTTGCATGCACCCTACGTCAATACTTTCTTTTCCAAGAATTATTTGCTTCTTGACAAAAGATATCGCTTCCTTTTTAGAACTAAAATGATGACCTGTACCTTCAACATTAACTGTCCAAGGCCATACTACAACTATTTTATGCTTACTGTGTTTTTTTCCAGATTCTTTTAATGCTATTGAATGTAATGTATTACGAGGAATTTGAAATTTTGCTTCAAAATAAGAAAACATTCTTGAGCATCTTTGTGATTCCACAATCTCTGTATCTGCATTTACAGATGTGTAATATAACAAAAGAAATAATAAAGATAACTTTAACCTCAAAAGCCCTCCTTGATCTCTATTCCTATTCTCCTTAAATAAAAGTAATCCCCGCCGCAAGCAGCGGGGTATTTTAGAAGAAAGCTAGCTGATGATCCTCATGCAGTTTCTTATATTCCATGCCTTGGTTTTTTACGTATTTTCCTATCATATTCTCATTTCCATGCTTACCTAC
>JAJIYR010000104.1 GCA_020881085.1 Rickettsia endosymbiont of Bryobia graminum
TTAAAAAATTAACTATAAAGCAATTAAATAAAATAGAAGATTTTTTTTAACAATTTACCAAGAAAAATTCTTGGGTATAAAACACCAAATGAGCTATGGGAAGAAAATGCACAATTGGCTTAATTAATTCTAGAACTTACCGTTCAACGAATACCATAGAAACTTCTAGCGCCCTGTAGGATTGTATTAAACTCTTCTTCATTAGGTGTTAAGCTAGATGCTCCTTCAATATGAGTTCCCCCTATTACCCCCACATCATTTACATTTCCATAGGCCATGTGTTTAGGAAAAATCTGAAAAGAACGTCTTACCTTTTGCCCATATTTAGTATAATTTTCGTTTAAAGGTACAGAAATCATATATTCTAGATCTTCAGGATTTTGATTTTTTAATAGAATGAAATGACCTTGAATTCCTTCTAACTGATAATCGTTATTTAGCTCGCTTGCTCCAAGGCCCGTACAATTTATTACATATTTATTATCAATATCAGAAAAATTTGTAATTTTCTGTTGAATAAATTTAACATTCTTACTTTTTAAATATCTTGTAAGATTAATCATCATTTTGTTAGCATCTATGAAAAGGCTATCGTCATAAGCTGCCATATTTCTTCTTGTACCATTACCAAAATCTAGAATTACTTCTTTTGGAGGGGACATTACCTTTCCAACCCAAAAAGCTAATTTATTATCGTTTTTATCCCTAAAATATGTTGAAATAAATCTTGCTCCATCTTGAAAATCACTAGATATTTGTCTGGCGATATCTGAATAAAACTCATAACTACTCATAGCTATTCTAAGGATAGTTTTTTGGGTAACAGAGTCGTTATCCATATTTGTTACAGCAAATAATCCACCAGCATTATAAGAGGTGATATTTTTAAAATTGTCAGCAACAATAATTATATTGCTAAAACCTTTTTTTACTAAATCATAGGCTGTAAATAACCCCATGATTCCTGCGCCAACAACTACTATAGGGGTTTTATTGTTAAGATCATCAGAATATTCTGACCTTAATAACATATCATTGACATATTTAGTTGCACCAGGAGTAAGAGTCCATCCGCTTCCCCCATGCCCATAATTATGAGCAATTATTTGACCATATTTTTTTTCTACACTCATCTTAGGCGAGCCGTGTCTGAGGGGCCTATAGCAAGTTATTTTTTTACCTATATTGTCATATTCTAATTTGGGAGGGGTGATATATCTAATCTCTGGATTTGCTAATATGAAGTTTGGAATTATTATTAAGCTTAGAATAATTAAACCTTTGAATATATTTGCTATTAAACTTAGCATTTTTTACTCCTTCATTATCTTTAAATATGGGCAAATAGCCAAAGCTATGAGCTTATCTTTAACTAACAGATAGAAGTACTCAAATTTTAGTTTATTACTATTTTATAATTCGGTCAATAACAAGCAAAAATTATGATTATAATAAATAAGATTTCTTTAATCAGTGTGATAAATATTATACAACAATAGTAATAGTCGGTTGTGTCGTATCTGGTAGTTAGGCTGTGGTGTCAGACGGAATAAGATCTTTTAGTGCTTATGCTGCCATGAGAATCTTAAAGTTATTAAAACTATTTCTTCTGGATCCTATAACTTAACGAAAATCTACACTTCATGTAGACAAATAAGGTTATTGTTTCAGGGGAGGGGTAAAAATTTTAAAATATTTCCCTAATTTGGATGGTATAGATAGGTGAACCATTTCTTTTTTAACCTCTTATCTACTAACTCCTCAAAGCTTTTTCAAGTCATTTTACTAATTGACTTATTTGTATGCAACAGATTCATTAATAATACTCTTGACATATTAACAAAAAAATTTATAATTAACGGTTTTGGGAAGGGAATTCACAGTAAGCATGTATTATAAACTTTTTATAAAAAACTTTAACGTTTTTTTATATTATTGGTTTTTTTATACACAACTCTGAAGCTACTACCAAAAAAATTATGTTTATTGTGCATACTGAAACAATAAATGGGAAAGGGGTTTTAGATTTATATAAACAACTCAAAAGTAGAAATCATGATATTAAGATTGCTGTAATACCTTTACTTGTCAAGAATAATGAAGTTTTATATGACTTAGATGTTAACTTTGCGAATAAGTTTGAATCATCTGATGTAATATTCCCTTGTGGAACTCAAAAACCTTATAAAACTTGCAGCCCTATTTCTCAAAAATTTGATTATATTTTTGTTCATAATCCTTATAATTTATCGAAAAGTTCTGCTTTAGACCCGTATTTTACTTTGGAAGGGTTAAAGAAAATTACTCATAAGTTAGCATATATAGTGTACGGACCTCATCTTTTCCACCAAGATACTTACAATAAAGATACTTATAATAGCACTGATTTAAAAAAATTAATTGATGTTGCTTTTGTTGACTCTGAAAGTACAAAAAAAATTTTCATAGAACACTTTAATTTTAAACCAAATAATATTCAAGTTTCTGGTTATCAAAATTATAAAAATGTTAGAGAACTAAGTAAACAACAGAAAAAAGTAGAGAATTCTCCAGAAACTATACTTTGGCTTCCTCGCTGGACTCTCAATTTTAGATATAGAGATTTACATGAAGGAGGCTCAACTTTTTTAAGTTATTATCATTTTTTTATAATTTTATAAAAGAAAATAAAGAAATAAGATTTATAATTCGACCTCATGCTCTATTGTTTAAATACGGTGTAAGTAGTAAATTTTTTTCACAAGAGGATGCAGATCAAATTATTGAAAAATTTAAAAAGCTAGATAATGTTATTTTCTCTGATCATATTACGAAGCCCTTAGAAAATGATGTTTTAGCAGCAGATGTTGTGATTAGTGATGGGACTTCTGCATTAGGTGAAGTTATAGTTACAGACAAGCCAATAATATATTTAAGTAACGGATGGAATAATGAGTTTGAAAGTAATGATTTAGCAAAAGAATTAAAGAAGTTTTTATATTTTGCTCATGATCCTCTAGAAATTATAATGTATTTAAACAATATTCGGGCTTTAGGTTATACTCCTTTTAATAACAATATTCCTATAAAAAATGAAGAAAGTTGGAAAAGCTTTAAAAAGAGACTTGATCCTGTAGAAGATCCAGCAAGTTTTATAGCTAGTTATATAGAAGAATTAGAGAATAAACATTGAGAAAGATAATATTTTAAAATTGTTTAAATTTGAAATAGTTATTCTAATAGTTTTAAGGAATAGACAAAAATTTACTAAAGTTTTTAAGAGTAGTAAAAATTATTCCTTGAAAAAAATAATGATACTTTGTACTTTGAATCCTTATTTGATAATTAGATAAGTGATATGTGGTATTTGAAAGATCAAATTATGATTTAATTTTTTAAAAAATTTATGTATGATAAAAGAAGAGACGTTTCCTTTCAATGAGTGGGGTCGTTGGGCGCATTTAGGATGGTTTGATATTCTTAGTCGCTATAGGCGCACTATTTTTGGACCATGTTGGATTGTCCTATTAACTGTTATAAATATCAGTGTAATTGGTTTTGTTTACGGGACATTATTTAAAGTACCATTACACAATTTTATACCATATATGGCCATTGGACTTATAACTTGGTTATGGATTAGCACCAGTATAATTGAAGCAAGTTCAGCATTTGTTTCTTATAAATTTGTATTGCTTAATCAGGAAATACGCCCGACTTCTATCCTAATACGAGTATTATTCCGTAATCTAATAATTTTTTTTCATAATTGTGTTGTAATTCTACTAATATGTTTATTTTTTCATCTTCCTTTATCTCCTGCGTTATTTTTTGTTTTACCGGGAATGTTTCTAGCTACTAACATTATTTATGTTTTATCTATTCCTATTGCTTTTATTTGCACCAGATTTCGTGATCTAAGTCAAGTGATTGTAATATTTATTAATTTAGGGTTCTTAATAACACCTGTTATTTGGTTTCCCCACATATTAGTAGAACGTGAATATATAGTATATCTCAATCCTTTTACCCATATTATTAATCTTATACGTCTTCCTATATTAGGGTCTATTCCTCCTATTAGTAGTTGGCTTGTGAGTTTAGGAGTATTTCTATTATTTTCACTATTTTCTTTTTTTTGTATTAAGAAATATCGTTATCATATTCAATTCTGGTTATAAGCTATGAGTATTATATCCTTAAAGAATATTAGTCTGCAGTACCCTTTACTAGGGGGGGCTTCTAATTCTTTACGTACCGTGATGGGTTCATTTTTTGTTAAAAATAAAAAAGAAGCTGTAAGAGTAAATTTTATTGAGGCTCTTTCTAAAATAAATTTAGATTTAAAAGAAGGAACTAGATTAGGCTTGCTTGGATCTAATGGAGCAGGGAAATCTAGTCTTTTAAGAGTTATGGCTGGCATTTATGTTCCTACAGAAGGTACTATGATCCGTAAGGGAAAAACTGTTACAATGTTTGACTTATATTGTGGTATGGATGAAGAAGCCAACGGCTTAGAAAATATTTGGATTGCTGGGTTAACTTTAGGTCTATCAGTACCAGAAATACGTAAAAGAATCCCAGATGTTAAAAATTTTTCGGAACTTGGTGATTCACTACAACGTCCAGTTAAAACTTACTCTGCAGGTATGAGGCTTAGATTAATCTTTAGTTTAACATCTTCTTTACATTCAGATATTTTACTTGTTGATGAACTTATAGGTGTCGGAGATATAAAATTTTTAAAAAAAGCAAGTGACCGTCTAAAAGAACAATCTAGTAAAACAAAAGTATTCGTTCTAGCCTCTCACTCAGAATGGGCGCTACGTGATTTTTGTACGACTGGATTAGTTATGTCGAGTGGTAAAATTGCATTCTACGGAGATATTCAAGAAGCAATAACTTTTTATAACAGGGAAATGGGGCAATGAAAATACTTCTTTTATGTAATTATCAACCTCATAACGCATCTATGGTAATTGACCATATTAATTCTTTTTATTTATATTCAAAACATGAAGTTACAATATGTGGCTGCCTTGTAAAGAATAAAGGGAATTTCTGTCATAAGGATATTTCTTTTGAAGATTTTGATGTTATATTACTTCATTATTCTCTTTTCTTAACAATAGATCACTATGTTTCTGAAAGAACTCGTATAAGACTAAAAAATTTTACAGGAATAAAAGGTATTTTTTTACAAGATGAATATAATTTTGTAAATAAAACCGTTGATCTTATTGCTGAGATTGGTTTTGATATTATCTTCACATGTGTACCGGAAGAGTCAATAGAAAAAGTATATCCTTCCAGTAAACTTAAAGAAGTAGAGCGCATAAATGTTTTAACAGGTTATGTTCCGCAATCTCTACTTAGCTATGAATTAACTCCATTACAAGAACGTAAGTTTGATGTAAGCTATCGTGGTCGCAAATATCCTATTTGGCATGGTCGATTAGGATTAGAAAAGTGGCAAATTGCTGATAAGTTTTCAGATGATGCTAAACGCTTTAATCTTAAATGTAATATTAGCTATAAAGAAAAAGATCGCTTGTATGGCATTGAATGGGTAGAATTATTGCAAAACTCTATAGCTGTACTTGGAGTAGAAAGTGGAGCTAGTGTTTTTGATTTTACCGGCTCTATTTCCTTTCAAATTGATGTTTATGAAAATCTTTTAAAAAAGGATAAAAGTTTTTTTAAAAGATTTTTACAAAATAGCAAATCTGTATTTACCCAAGAATATAATCGTATACGCAATAAATATTTTGCTGAAATTGAAGATAATATACAATATGCACAAATATCCCCAAGAGTTTTTGAAGCTATTGCTTTGAAAACATTATGTATTCTTTACGAAGGAAAATATTCTGGAATTTTAATTCCTTGGAGGCACTTTGTTCCGCTAAAAAAAGATCACAGTAATATGAAGGAAATAGTAGAGTTTATTAAAGATCCAGGGCGTGTAGCTGAAATTATTACTAATGCATATAAAGAAATAGCGTTAGATCCCAAATATTCATATAAAAATTTTATTAGTGATATTGATTTAATTTTAGAAAGAGTATATGACAAAAAGAAATTAGGGGGATGTAGCCATATAAATGATCTTCAAAAGTTTAAAAGTTCAAATAGGAAAGAGACAAATTGTTTTAATATGGTTTATAATCCTTATGCTGTACTCTTACCGTATACTGCAAAGCTTGTGCTTTTAATGCCAAAGCAACTGAAAAGAATAATACAACCATTCATTAATATAATGAAAAGAAAACAAAAAGAATAATATAGTTATAGTTCAGCTAAAGAATTTAATAGACTATAATTATTAAAAATAATAAATATACAGGTAAGTATGCAACTTAAAAAAGCTCTTGTTATTGGTTCAGAAGGAAATATCGGTAAACCTTTAGTAAAATATCTGAAAACATGTGGTTATAATGTTCTGAGAGTTGATCATAAGCCAAACTTTGAAGAAGATTATATGATGGCAGATATAAGAAATATTAGTGATATGTTACCAGCCTTCGACTGGAAGCCTGATGTAGTATTCCATCTTGCAGCAATGGTAAGTCGAGTAACTTGTGAACAAGCTTCTTCATTAGCAATTGATGTAAATCTTACTGGTACGCAAAATGTACTAGATTTAACAAAAAGAGTTAACGCTCATTTGGTTTATTTTTCAACTTCAGAAGTTTATGGCCCTAATATTGATGTTATGTCTGAAGATATATTACCTTGCCCTAATAATCGTTATGGTTTATCTAAGTTACTCAGTGAATCATTAGTTGAATATGAGGTAAAACAACATGGATTAAGTGCTGTAATATTAAGGCCCTTTATGATGTATGATGAAGAAGAAGATTTAGGGGATCATAGGTCTGCTATGATTAGATTTGCTACTAATCTTGTCTCTCAAAAACCTATACAAGTACATAAAGGTAGCATTAGGGGATGGTTGCATGTTTCAGATGCGGTTCGTGCTATTGAAGCTGCAGCTAATGTTAAAAAATATTCTGTGATTAATATAGGAAACCCTGATATACGTCCAATTGAAGAACTTGTAGAAATGGTTAGAGTAGCTTGTGGAGCTAGCAAAGATCTAATAGAAATAATAGAACTTCCAACCCGTATGACTTTAGTTAAAAATCCTACCCTTGACAAACAAACTAATTTATTAGGAGTAACCCCTCAAGTTAACTTAGAGCAAGGGATAAAATTAGTGTGTGATCGCATAAAGCAGAGGATATCTAAGCCATAAATGAAACATTTACTTTTGTTATGTAATCGCCCAGCAAAATCTACTAATGCAGAGACCATAACCGAACATATTGAAGCGCTAATCCAATTACCAAATTGGAAAGTATGGGAATTATCAATGATAGGAGATATTCCCAGCACTCTTGATCTTAGTCGTTTTGATGCAATTGGTATCCATTACACAATTTTGCTAACTGATCCTAGTTATCGTTACTTAAGTAGATATTCAATAAATATTCTGTCACAATTTCAAGGACTAAAGTGTGTTTGGGTACAAGATGAATATCGTAGAGTAGAAAAAGTTGCTGAAATTTTAAAAATAATAGGAGTAGATGTTATTTTTTCATTAGCCAGCCATCCTACTATTGAAGCTTTGTATCCAAAGAATATTTTACCTAATACTCGCTTAGAGACTGTTCTAGCTGGTTATGTATCTAATCAGTTACTTTCTTCATCAAAAATTACTCTGCCTATTTCTAATAGACCAATTGATGTAAGCTATCGCGCTCGTCGCCCTGCCTATTGGCTTGGAGAATTAGGGCAAGAAAAAATTATAATAGGTGAGAATTTTATAAATCATCCTCTTTCTAAAGATTTAAAATTGGATATTTCGGTAGAAGAATACGATCGTGTTTATGGAGAAAAATGGCTTAAATTACTATCTGCAAGTAAAGCTGTCTTATGCGTTGAAAGTGGCGCAAGCGTAGTAGATTTCTCAGGCTCTATTGAAATTGAAGTTGAGGAATATTGTCAAAAAAATAAAAATATTAATTTTAGTGACATTAGTAAATCTTATCTTACTAAGATAGATGGCAAGTACGTGATTAATACTATCTCACCAAGAGTATTTGAAGCAGCTGCAATGCAGACGGTTATGATTGCTTTTGTAGGAAAATATTGTGGAATTATGGAACCATGGATTCATTATATACCACTTGAAAAAGATTTTTCTAATATGGATAAAGTAATTGAAACGATCAAAAATATAGATCTAATGAAAAAAATAGCGGAAAACGCTAAAAGAGATTTAGTAGATTCACAAAATTATTCATATGAATCTTTTGCTGCTTTTTGTCGAGGGGTTCTGTTAGAGGAATTACAAAATTGCAAACCTAAATTAGATAAAAATTATTATACTCGATTAACATTTACCAAAGATTTAGTACTTGATCCCAAATATGTTTTATATAAATATGTTGGTAATTTTTTGCAAACACTTCTATTAAATTCAAATATTCGAGGTTATATGCTTCGTATTTGGTTTAAAACTCCAATTGGTTTACGTAAATTAATAAAACCTATATTAAAAATACTTGGAAGGTAATTCTTTATACGCAGACAGAATTCCATTGGGTGCTGTTGCACTAAGTGTGTAAATTTCTAGGATAGGTTATATTAACAATGATATAATTTATCAGGAATAACATGAGTAACACTAACCAAGAGAAGATAAAGCAAGCAGTAGATTTGCTAGTAGATATAGCTAAGCCGATTGAGTTAATTGCATAGCGAAGGTTATTGCATCTAAGAAATCATCAAATCGTTTAATAACTTTTCTTAAGTTACGTTTAAAATTTGCCCAGAATTTCTCTATAGGGTTTAAATCAGGAGAGTAA
>JAJIYR010000105.1 GCA_020881085.1 Rickettsia endosymbiont of Bryobia graminum
TTTCTTGAAAATATCCAAAGCTACCATCATTAAATATTTTTCGTCTGTATTTACTAACCAGCACCAAATGGTATTCACATTGGTAAGCACAGTGACCTTGTTTCCTAATCTGCATACTTCACCATAGCAGAAAGATATGGGGAGCGCTACATCCACGGGGCAAGCCCCGTGGTTTTTACGCGCGTATAAATAGTAAATATTTTAAAATTGAAGCTTATTTATAAAGGGAAATAAAAAATTTTGCTTATATAGAAAACACGTAAGCTAATAAAAACTGGTGGGTTTGAGAAGACTTGAACTTCCGACCTCACGCTTATCAGGCGTGTGCTCTAACCAGCTGAGCTACAAACCCATAGAGACTGTAAATGACATACCCACCTGTATCAAAAAGCATATATTAAAACACTTTGAGATGGTGGGTTCGCCGGGACTTGAACCCGGGACCCCCTGATTAAAAGTCAAGTGCTCTACCGACTGAGCTACGAACCCTAAACATAGACAGCTTAATTAGCTAGCATATGTTTAAATATGCTTTACTTTATCGTGTAAAAAGCCTGATATGTCAACAATTATTTTTGAATTTTTAAGAAATCTTTTTCTTGACTTGTATTTCTTTTACCAGACTGTAGAAAAGATATATAAATATCTACGATTCTTGAGATATTATAGTAGTTTTTAATAAATTTATTTAAAGCAATAGTGAAGAGCGTAATATAAAACCCATCATGACAAGTAAGTAGTTGCTTTGGTAAATTATACTTATCATGATGGGTTTTATACTTCTAAACTTAATACCAATAAGTTACGATATTTATGGCGCAAAAGCCAATTGGTGCTTTAAGTTTACTAATTTTATATGGCAATTAACACTACATCTTTCTATTGTTACTTTACTTTTAGCTATAGAATTTTCTTTTGGCTTCAAAGCAATATTATGCAAAAATTCCTGAGTTTCTTTCTTCATATACTGAACTTTTACTTTTGCTACCCCTTGTCTTTTAAAACCTAGAACATCTGCAGCTTTTTCTGAAACATCTATGATTCTATTTTTAGCAAAAGGCCCTCTATCATTAACCATTACAATTAATGATTTGTTATTGCCAAGATTAGTTACTTTCACTAAACATGGTAAAGGAAGATGACGATGAGCAGCTGTTAACAAATGCTTATTATACCTATCCCCATTTGCTGTTTTTTTTCCATGAAAACCATCTTTAGAACCATACCAAGATGCAGCACCAATTTGACTGTAATTAACATCTTCCTTAGGTTTATAGGTTCTGCCTTTAATTTTATACTCTTTTCCTACCTTATAATGCCCTTGATAATAAACATTTTTAGGATCCTCTTTTGATAAATTTTTATATAATTTAGCTTTATTAGATCCACCAGAACAGGCAGTAAAGCTTATAGATATAATTATTAAAATAAATAATCTAAACAAGTTTTTTATCGAGTCTAAATTAATCATACTAACCCTCATTAATTTTTGCATGACAAACTACCTTCCTTACACCTTTTATTTCAGAAGCGATAGAACATACTCTCTCTAACTCCTCTTCAGACCTAGCGATACCAAATATATATACTATATCTCTTACGGTCACTATTGTATAATTTACAAATTTAATATCACGATTAGCAAAAGTTTTAGCTTTAATTTGAGCAGTAATTAAACTGTCTCTTGTATATTGGGCTAAATCAAACTGGCCACTATTCTTATCTAAAATTAGTTCATTGACCACTTCCTGTACGCCTTCAATACCCCAAACGATCTCAACAGCTTTCAAAGCTTCGTCTTCATTATCGACAATACCGGTAAGCAATACTCTTCCTTGAGATACTTCTACTTTTATCTTGGTATATAATTCCTTAAAATTATCTTTCATCAAAGCCGTTTGGACTCTTCCTGATATTTTAACATCATCTATAGTCTCACCAATAGACTGATCCTTAGCAATTGCTAAAGTAGATCCAGCAGCTGCCGTAAAAATCACTGGCATACATGATGTTAAAGAAAAAGACATTATAATGATAGCAATAGTATTTATATACATGATATTTTAAATCATTAGGTTATAATTGTGACATTTTAATAAAAAAATTAATAATTGCAAGTGTTTTTTATTCTACTACCTTACCAGTAGAACCAAAACCCCCTTCTCCTCTATGGGTTTCGTCTAGTGAGTTAACTACATCCCATGCAACTTGTTGGTATTCAGCTATAACCATTTGAGCAATTTTCATATTTCGTTCTATTATAAAATCTTCTTTCGAGTGATTAATTAAAATCACTTTTATCTCACCACGGTAATCAGCGTCAATTGTACCAGGAGAATTTAATACAGTAACCCCATGTTTTAAGGCCAATCCAGATCTTGGTCTTACTTGCGCCTCCAAATGATCTGGCAATGCTATACTAATACCAGTAGGAATTAGCACTATCTCTCCAGACTTGACAGTTATTGGCTCTATGTTCACAGAAATTAAATCCATACCAGCACTATGCTTCGTGGCATAATGAGGCAATACATCAACAGCATGTTCTAATTTCTTAATTTTTACTTTTGTATTCATAATTAATTATATTTTTAGTTATAAAATGGTTTTAAGTCTTTTGTACTAATGCAATTATCTAAATAAATTTAAAAAGCAAAATGAAAACAACATAAATCTTACTAAATACATATCTCCATATTCATCACAAATTTATCTATTAACAATAATACATTCCTGATGGGCATCTAGCTTTTTACATACTGATTTAGCTTCAGATATATTCTTATAACTACCGGCAAATACAGAATAAAAATAAACCCCTTTCTCAGAACGAACTTTTTTAACACTAAAAGGAGCTTTACCCAAAACTTTTGTATACTTCTTTTTAATTCTTTCTACTTCTTGATTTGCTACTAACTCTGATTTTACTGATGCAAGTTGAATTTTATAATCATTTTGATTTTTTTGACGAGAAAGCTGCTTAGTGTTGATATTACGCTTTTCAGTTACTTTTACTACATTTAATCCTGTTTTATTAGGATTAGGCTGAGTATCTATTTTAGAATTCGCTTGTTCTTCTAACTCCTTTTCTTGAACTATGTTATCTTTAGTTATATCAGCAGCAATATCCCTATCTGTACTAGAGTTACTTTGATCGTTCTCTACTATAATAGATATTATATCTTCTACTGAATCTACAGATTTTTCAACAAACTTTGATGGAGCAATATTTAATGGTTTTTCTGGCTCTGGTTGTAATATTATCTGTTTACTTGGTTTCTTTTGCCCTAAACTTTCGTAAACTAAATTATTTGCATTAGCAATTGCTATTCCCCCAGTTTCTTTAGGTTTAACTTTTGTTGGCGCTGGATCAGGATAGATTATTACTATTTCTTTATCATATAGGTCATAATTATTATAGAACCAATATGAAATACCACTAATTATTACAAGTATAATAATAACCCTAAAAAAAATGGTACCTGTCATATTACTAATTTCTTAACTGTACTATGTAAAGTAAACACTATTTATCATTACAGCTAAGATTAAATAACCTTAGCTGTAATGATAAATTCTAAATCCCAATTGTAGCCAGAATAACCTATTAGTTAATTATCCTTGAATCTACATCTTATCAATAGGAGTAACACCTATAACGTCAAAACTAATTTTTATAATTTTTTCAATAGCCCTAGCTAAAGTAAGACGAGATTTGGTTAATTCTATATTATCTTCTATCAAAAATCGATAATCATTATTTTCCTTACCAAAATTCCATAATGCATGAAATCTAGAAGCTACATTAATTAGATAAAAAGCTATTCTATGCGGTTCACAATATTTAGCAGAAGCTTCCATAACTTTTGGCCAAGACGCTAGAAGTTTTATCATTTCTATCTCTTCTTCAGTTGCTAGTAATGATAGATCATAATTACTCTCTAAAAATTGATTATATGCATCTGGCATTAATTCCTTAGCTTTATTTATAATAGAGAGCGCACGAACATGAGCATACTGAACATAAAATACTGGATTCTCTTTTGATTGTTCTTTTACTTTTACTAAATCGAAATCTAACGAAGCATCATTTTTACGAGTTAACATCATAAATCTTATGATATCTTTACCAACTTCTCGTGTTACATCCCGTACACTAGTGAAATTCCCTTTACGTTTGGACATTTTTACTGACTCACCATTATGAACAAAATTTACTAGCTGGCAAATTTTAACGTCAACTCCTACTTTTTTGTTACCTAAAGCTTTAACTATTGCTTCAATTCTTTTTATATAACCTGAATGATCAGCTCCAAGTACATATATTAAACGCTCAAAACCACGATCTATTTTATCTTTAGCATAAGCTAAATCAGAAGCAAAATATGACCAATTACCATCAGCTTTTTCTATTGATCGATCTTGACTATCACCAAAACTTGTAGATTTAAATAATCTTTGAACGCGACTATCCCAATCATCATTATTTTTTCTACTTTTAGGTGCTGGTAATTGCCCTTCGTAAATCAAACCCATTTTACTAAGTAACTCTACTACCGCATCTACTTTCTTACTATCATGCAGCGATTTTTCTGAGAAAAACACTTCATGTTCAATACCTAAATCTTTTAAATCTTCTCTTATTAAATCTAGCATTTTTTCGACAGTATATTTTTTTACTATCTCATTACGTTCTTGATCTCGCATAGTTAATAGCTTATTACCATATTCCTGTACAAGCTTCTCACCAACATCTATTAAATATTCTCCAGGATAAAGCCCTTCAGGTATGCTAATCTTCTCTTTGGTTAATGCTTCTTGATAACGTAAAACAACAGTTTTTGCCAAATCTTCTATTTGAGCTCCAGCATCATTAACATAATATTCTTTAGTTACTTGATAGCCTGTAGCATTTAAAATTCTTGCTAAGGCATCGCCATAAACCGCCCCTCTTGCATGCCCTATATGCATTGGACCAGTAGGATTTGCTGAAACATATTCAACATTAATCTTCTGATTATTACCAATATTCACTTTAAAAAATTCATTCTTATCAAGCAATATATCTTTTATAGAGGCATGCCACTCTTCAGCTTTAAGAGTAAAATTAATAAAACCAGGTCCTGCAACTTCTATAGAAGCAATATAAGGCAATGAAGATAATAATTCCTTAAACTTAATTGCTATTTCTTTAGGGTTAATATTTTGTTTTGAAGCAACAATCATTGCAATATTAGTTGCAAGATCACCATTAAGAGAATCTTTAGGAATTTCTATGGTAGCCGCCTGTAATATTTTATCATCATTGCAAATTTCTTTACCAGCAATAATTATGTCGTTTCGTAACTTGTTAAATATATTCATAAAAAATCAAATATTGTTAAAATTACAGGAATAAAGGTTCTGATATTCTTGAATAGCAAAACGATCAGTCATACCTGCTATATAATCAGCTACTATCCCTGCCCTAAAACTTTCGTCTTTTTGGGTAATTAAAGCCTTCCAATTAAATGGTAATAAATCAATATTATTCATATATAATTTAAATAACTCTTGAATAATTTTCTGACACTTTAAAGTCATAGAAGTTAATTTATTATGTTTATATACCTTATTAAATAAGAATTGTCTAATTTCATTTATTTGTTCTTTTGTTTGATCAGTGAAATCAACTATTTGATAATCAAGATTACGTATATCTTCTATTGTAATAATTTTTTGCTTCTTTAAATTATCATTTGTTTGTTTTAATAAATCAGTTACCAAATCACTTGTTAATTTACGTACAACTTCATAACTAAGCCTTGACGAGCTTATTTCTTTATATTGCGATCTAATATCATTAATATATTTATTAATAAACTTAACCTCTGATAAATGATTAAAATCAATAATCTTAGCCCCTAAGCTATCTTCTAAATCATGAGAAATATAACTAATATCGTCCGCTAATGATGCTACTTGCGCTTCTGCGGAGGAATAATGCCCTAAGTCAAGATCATTTTCTAAATTATATTCCTTAATGTAAGTAGGAATATTATTCATCATTGGCCCATTATGCTTAACAATTCCCTCTAATACTTCCCAAGTTAAATTTAATCCATCATAGGCCGCATATCTTTTTTCTACCTTAGTAAGAATCTTTAATGTATGAGCATTATGAGAAAAGCCACCATAATTTTTCATACATTCGTCTAGAGCTACTTCTCCTGCGTGACCAAATGGCGTGTGACCAAGGTCATGAGCTAATGCTACAGTTTCTGCTAAATCACTTGATAAATTAAGAGTATTAGCCACAGATCTTGCAACTGTGGCTACTTCTATTGAATGAGTTAATCTATTCCTATAATGATCACCCTCATGATTAATAAATACTTGGGTTTTATATTGTAATCGTCTAAATGCTTTTGAATGAATTATTCGATCACGATCTCTTTCAAATTCGTTACGATAATTTGTTGGCAGTTCTTTATATAACCTACCTTTAGTTTTAGATGGATCACAAGCATATGGAGCTAACATTGTATTACTCTTAATTGAATATAGTATATTATAACAAACACCACTATAGAACTAGCTATCAAGCTTTTCAAGAAAAAGATACTTGAAAAATTAGACAGTTATACATATTTTATATGTAACTTAAATAATAAATATATGTCAATTAAAGTTACTGATAGCGCTTTCAAACGAGTAGTGGAATTAATAATTCTAGAAAAAAACCTTGATCTAGTTTTAAGAATATCTGTAGATGGAGGCGGATGTTCTGGATTTACTTATAGTTATCTACTAGTAAACAGTAGTGAAATAACAGAAAATGATGCTATATTTAAAAAAGATGATTCTACAATTATTATTGATGATATCTCACAAAATTTCATGACCGATTGTATAATCGACTATATTGAAGAATTAGGTAGCTCATATTTTGAAATTCGTAATCCTAATGCTAAAGCTAAATGTGGTTGCGGTAATTCATTTTCTTTGTAGCACTGAATCTATAAATCATTATAGCAAGAGACTTGCTTTAGTAAATCCACATTACCCTCCAGTGTTTATTACAGTCATCCCGAACTTGTTTTGGGATCTACTAAAAGAGGCTGAAATAAACTGACGCATGACATAAATACTGGCACTCCTCGCCATGAGACGATATTAACAATATCAATAAAACACTTGCAAAAATCCTATAAAATTACTATACTTCTGATTTATTAGCAATATGGCTTTGGTATGCCTAACTTGTTATGTTTCTTGTAAATACCAAATAAAAGGAAAATTATGCCTAAATTAAAAACTAAATCAGCAGTAAAAAAGCGCTTCAAGCTTACTGCAACAAGAAAAGTTGTTGGAACCCAAGCTGGTAAAAAACACTTTATGAGACGCAGAACAAAAGCTCAACTTCGTAATCTTAGAGGAACTACAATTCTTTGTGACCAAGACGCTAAGAATGTAAAAAAATTCTTCCTTCCATATGGAATTTAACAACTTTAATAGGAGATAGGTGAGACATGTCACGCGTAAAAACAGGAAAAATTTCCAAAAATCGTCATAAAAAAATCCTCAAACTTGCAAAAGGTTATAGAGGAAGAGCTAAAAATTGTTTTAGTATAGCTATTGAAAAAGTAGAAAAAGCTTTAAGATATGCTTATAGAGATCGTAGAAACCGTAAGCGCGATTTCAGAGGTCTATGGATACAAAGAATAAATGCTGCAGTTCGTGAACATGGTCTAGTATATTCACAATTCGTTGGTGGGCTTAAAAAAGCTGAAATTGATATTGATCGTAAAGTTTTAGCTGAACTTGCCGTTAATAATCCTACAGCCTTTGCTGATATTGTAGAGCAAGTTAAAAAAACTGCTTAGATACACTCTATAGATGTCATTTCCGTTTGTGCAGAAATGACATCTAGTCTCTTTATAATATATCTCAAAATCTTTTATATTTATCAACTGATGGCTGATTAAATGGATTGAACCTCATATGATTCGCTATTAATATAATCAAAAGCATTGTATCAATAATCTCGCCCACTATTGTTTCTTCATTAATGTCAAAATTATTAATTATAACAGGTCTTTCTACTTTAATTAGTGCATCATATATGCTAGCCGCATGCGCAGCTAAACTTAAATCAATATCTGATTCAGATTTATTATTAGTAATAATTTTATAAAATTTATCATCTGGACCTTCTAAATAAAGTTGCAATAAACTATGCTGATCAAAGGTTCCTCTTGATATTAGAGGAATTATACCAAAAGCATTTTTACCGAGAGATTCTGCTATAATTTGTTGCTGCCATCTACATAAACCATTCAATTGATAACTGTAATTAAACAGCACAAATATATGCCTACCTAAGGAATATTGATTAAGATAATATTCTGCTATCTGGCAAATATTACTACTATCAGAAATAAATTTACCTACTCTCTTTTTTGCAGCCTCAATAATTTTTTCTACATCAACCCCAGCAACTAAAGCCGGCAACAAACAAGCGTTAGTAATAACCCCAAACCTCCCACTACATATAGTATCATGCTCAAATATATGAGTTTGAAAGGATTTTGCTAAATTGAATAATAAATTATCACTAAAAGGAGCTATTATATGAATATTTTTTGGTGTAACCTGCAAAATTTCTAAAACATATTTTGTTAATAAATATGTTTCATTAGTATTACCAGATCTACTTAAAGCAAAAAAGACTGTTTTAGCTAAATTAATTGATAATAGTTTTTCATTAATTTCTAACTGGTCTAAATTATCAAGATAAATTACTTTTTTATTAGATTTAGCTTGTATACTAAGCAAAGCCATAACATTTAAGGAAGAAGCACCAAGACCAATAATAACAATATTATCGTATGCCTGGGATATAGGGCTAGCAATTTTTTGTAGTTTTTTGCAGTCAATTAAGTCAAATCTTAAAACGTCATACTGATTGTTCTTTACTTCAGAAACCAATTCTTGGCATATTTTACTTAGCATAAAAATTCTATTTTTAGTTTTGATTACTTACCCTAACTTATTGATATTCTGGGTTATTTATAATTTTAAAGCAAAAATAGCTATTTTAAAATATAATTTTTTGTACAAATGCCCTTTAAAACCTATTACTATCAGCTCTCCTGGGTGGAAATTACACGAATTTAATAATCGAAATTTATTTAGTAGTAACTTATGTTATAGAAGGATAATATCTTAAAATATCAGCAACACTAAGTCAAAAGTTGCAATAATGCCCTACTGAAAACCCACAATAATATCTTACTGAAAATATCAATAAAGTCATGCTGAATTTATTTCAGTATATTTTTTAGATCCTGAAACAAGTTCAGGATGACCAACACCTCATAAAACAAGTTCAGGATGACGCTCCCTTTACAAAATACGTTCAGGATGCCCCGTTAACTTATGAAACAAGTTCAGAATGAATGATATCCGGTTTTGTTTCGCAAGCTATGATTTTTATTGCACTTCCCGCCCTTAGCTATTCAGTAGTTCAAACATAGTTTTACCAATATCAGCTGGTGATCTAGTAACACTTACTCCTGCACTTTGTAATGCTTCCAGCTTATCTTCAGCTGAACCTTGACCATTAGAGATAATCGCTCCAGCATGCCCCATTCTCTTTCCTTCAGGAGCCGTAACACCAGCAATAAAACTAACTATAGGCTTTTTTATCTTTGAATTTTTAATTAATTCTGCAGCCTCTTCTTCAGCGCTTCCACCTATTTCTCCAATCATGATAATAGATTTTGTTTCATCATCTTGTAAGAATAATTCTAAAGCGTCAACAAAACTAGTTCCATTAACTGGATCACCACCAATACCAACACATGTAGATTGCCCTAAACCTACCGCTGTAGTTTGGGCTACCGCCTCATAAGTTAAAGTACCAGAGCGTGAGATAATCCCTACAGAGCCACGCTTATGAATGTAACCAGGCATTATTCCAATCTTACATTCTCCAGGAGTAATAATCCCTGGACAATTTGGTCCAATTAATCTAGTTTTTGATCCTACTAAAGCTCTTTTAACCTTAATCATATCAAGAACAGGAATTCCTTCTGTAATACAAACTACCAATTCTAATTCTGCATCTATTGCTTCTAAAATTGAATCAGCAGCAAAAGGCGGTGGAACATAAATAACACTAGCTGTTGCTTTAGTTTTAGCAATAGCTTCACTAACTGTATTATACACTGGAAGATCTAAATGAGTCTGCCCTCCTTTTCCTGGAGTTACTCCACCAACCATCTTAGTTCCATAGCTAATCGCTTGTTCAGAATGGAAAGTTCCTTGAGAACCCGTAAAACCTTGACAAATTACTCTCGTATGTTTATTAACTAATATAGCCATATATATTTTACTTCTTTATTTCATTAACAATTTTTTGAGCAGCATCACTTAAATCATCTGCTGCGATTATTTTTAAACCAGAGTTTGCTAAAATTTCTCTACCTATTTCAAAATTAGTTCCTGATAGTCTTACAACAAGTGGTACTTTAATGCCAATATCCTTTACAGCAGCGATAATTCCCTCTGCAATTATATCGCAACGCATTATCCCACCAAAAATATTAACTAAAACCCCTTTTACTCCATGATCTGATAGAATTATTTTTAATGCTTCAGTAACTCTTTCACGATCAGCTCCACCACCAACATCTAAAAAGTTTGCTGGCTCAGCTCCATATAATTTAATAATATCCATTGTCGCCATAGCAAGACCAGCGCCATTAACCATACAGCCAATATTACCGTCCATTTTAACATAGCTAATATCAGCATTAGCAGCTCTTGTTTCTAAAGGATTTTCTTCATCCTCGTCTCTCAATTCTAAAATTTTAGGGTGTTTAAATAGAGCATTTTCATCAAAATTAATCTTAGCATCCAATGCCAATAAATTCCCGTCATGCTTAGTTACTAGTGGATTTATCTCAATCTGACTAGCATCAGTTTCAATAAAAGCTTTGTAAGTAGACTCTACTATTTTCATCATCTGCTTAACTTGAGCATCTTTAAAACCAAGCTTATAAGCTATTTCTCGACAATGAAATGGTTGTATACCCGTTGCAGGATCAACAGTAACTTTAATAATCTTTTCTGGATTTTGTTCAGCTACTTCTTCTATATCTATTCCACCTTCTGTAGAAGCAATAAAAGTAATTTTACTTTTATTACGATCAAAAACTGCACTAAAATAATACTCTTTTAAAATGTCACAACCAGACTCTACATAAATACGGCGTACTTTTTGACCTTCTGGAGAGGTTTGATGAGTTACTAAACTGATGCCAAACATTTTATGAGCAGCTTCTTTCGCTTGCTCTTTATCTCTCACTACTTTAACACCACCAGCTTTACCTCTACCACCAGCATTAATTTGAGCTTTTACCACATATAAATTTGCATCTAAACTATCAATTTTACTATCGATATCACCTTTTTGCAATATTACTACACCGGTTGAGGTAGGTATACCATATTGCCTTAAGACCATCTTTGCTTGATATTCGTGAATATTCATTTTTATAATTTTTTATTTTAAATAATCTTTTATAATATCTAAATAGCCTCTTTATGTAAAGCCGCAAATGCAATAAGAATTGTATACAATTCTCCAGGGGAACAAATATCTTTAATTTATTGATTCTTTATAAGTGTTTTTGGGGGCTAGTAGGTTCTATGAATAAAATTTAGATGCTGAAATAAATTCAGTATGACACTATTTATTCAGCCTTATGCTATTATTCAGTATAATATTGTTGGTACTTTTGCATAATGTTATTTATGCGTCCAATCTCCCGATGTAACTAGCAGTGAGATTTTCTTGATCTATACTTCATCTTGACACTTGCTATTGTCTCCACTAAGGTTAGTAAAATCCTCTATTAACTTTTCAACATCTTTTGATTTTATTAAGTTTTCAACATCACTATCAATTGCTTCTTTATATCGTGTAGCTTGTATAATTTCCCCTTTATTATTACGTATCTGCTCTACTCTACTTCCAGCAAAAAATAAAAGTAATCCCCGCCGCAAGCAGCGGGGTATTTTAGAAGAAAGCTAGCTGATGATCCTCATGCAGTTTCTTATATTCCATGCCTTGGTTTTTTACGTATTTTCCTATCATATTCTCATTTCCATGCTTACCTAC